>JAUNXN010000130.1 GCA_030539795.1 Methanobrevibacter sp. | reverse complement strand
ATTAAGTAAAAAAAGAACCACAACAGCATTTGTAGATGGTGACAGAGGCGGAGAACTTATCCTAAAAGAACTCTTGCAAATCGGTGACGTTGACTACATTACCCGTGCCCCTAAAGGAAAAGAAGTTGAAGACTTGGAAAAAGATGAAGTGTTAATCGCTTTAAGAGACAAAGTTCCTACTGCACAATTCTTAGCTACTAGCAACATCTTAAACGATAAAAAAGAAAACAACCATAAATCTAACGGCAGAAACCACAAAAAACAAAGATACAACAATAACCGCCGCCAAGTTGTTGAAGAACCGGTTGTCGAAGATGATGAAGTAAGCTTAATGAAAGATATGCTTAAAGAATTTGAAGGATCAGGCAGCGGAGCAATCTTAGATGAAGCTTTAAATATGACTAAAGAAGTTGAAGTGGAAAATATCTATGAAGAAATTAAAAACATAGACGGAACCGCTGACACTGTTATATTCGATGGTGTTATCTCACAAAGACTTGTTGATGTGGCATCACAAAAAGGAATTAAAAAATTAGTCGCATTTAAATCCGTCAATATAGTTAAAAAACCACAAGATGTCAAAATTATAACTATAGATTAAAATTAACAAATTGAGAATTAATAAATTCTCATTTTTATTTAAAAAAAATCGAATTGGAGGCAAAAAATGAATATCAATATAGATAACTACTACAGCACTAGAAAAAACGTTTTTGAAAGAATACAAGACGCTAGTACTGCAACTAAGTTACTCATGTCCTTTATGATGGCATGTTTTACTGGTTTAATGGCACAAGTCATTATTCCGCTACCATGGACTCCAGTTCCTATAACTGCTCAAACATTTGCAGTATTATGTTCTGGTTTACTCCTAGGTAAAAAATATGGATGTTTAAGCCAAATATTGTATATTGTCTTAGGTATTGCATTTATCCCTTGGTTTGGAGGAATGACCGGTGGGCTTGAAACAGTTTTAGGTTCAACCTGCGGATTTTTCATAGGATTTATCATTGCATCATACTTCATTGGGGCAATAACTGAAAAATACGCTAAAGCACGTAACTTTACAAGAATGGCAGTTGTTATTGGAATTGCAAACTTTGCATTAATCTACATTCCAGGACTTGCTGGTCTTGCATTATGGTATAGCTTAACTCAAGGGGCAAGCATTGGCCTTGTTGACTTATTAATGATGGGTCTTGTACCATTCATTGCAGGAGATATTGTAAAAATCTTAGGTGCAGCATCTGTTTCCAAAGTATTTTTACCAAAAGACTAAAAAGGTTTTTTAACCTTTCTTTTACTTTTTTTGATTTTTATGAAATTATTACTAAGAGGACATCACCTATTATGTCTTAAGGGTTTTCAAGGTTATGGTTATGATGAAAATTTTACCAAAAACATGACCGAAGTAAATGACCTGAGAAAACAACCACAAACAATAGTTAGACTTACAAACACCCCTGATGATATCTGCAATGCCTGCCCAAATTTAAACAATGGCCTTTGCAAAGATCAAATTCATAATACAAATATTGTTCAGATGGATGATGAGGTATTAAAAAATCTAGATATTACAAAGGAATATAATTCCGTTGAACTATTTGAAAAAATCAATTCTATTTTTGACACAAAGGAAAGCCTCTCTAAAATCTGTTTTAATTGTTTATGGCATGAAAAATGCCTATTTTATCAAAAATTAGATAATAACCGATAGGTTTAAATACTACATGATAAATATATATTAAATGTTGTATATGATACAACATTAATAGTCCCGTGGGGTAGTGGTAATCCTTCTAGGCTTTGGACCCGGAGACGGCGGTTCGACTCCGCTCGGGACTATTTAAAAAAACTATTTTTATTGATATTTTATGAAAAAGCTATTACTTATTGGAATTGATACAAGAAGTATGCTTAACAGTGCCTTAAAACTAGATTATGATATTTATTCTGCAAGCTATTTTTCAACATCAGACACTCCCATCATCAAAAACCAAAAAATAATTTTAAATGAAAGTGATGGCGAAAGCTGCGGGTCATTTGAAGATCAGTTCAGTTCACAAAACATTCTAGAAATTTCAAAGGATTTTCTTGATGAAGCTGACTATATCATACCAATTTCAGGCGTCTCACCAAGCGAATTTCCAAGCAAGTACAAAAGGAAAATTTTAGGAAGCAAAGACATTGGAAACATTGAGGATAAATTTAAATTTTTCAAAGAGATTAAGGATGAAGTCTTAACTCCTATGACTTTTAGGTTAACTGATATAGATGAAGCATTTGAAATAAATAAAAATTATAATGATGTTCAATTTATTTTAAAACCCCTTCAAGGAAGTGGAGGGTATGGCATAAATCTTTTAGATAATGCAAGTGACATACAATTTAGTGAAGGTGAATTCATATTACAAGAATACGTTCGAGGCATCAACCTGAGTTCATCAGTTCTTGCAGATGGAAGTGATTCAAAATGCATCATCAACACAAGACTGCTGACTGAACATGACTTTGAAAAAAACAACAGTTTCAGATATATTGGAAATATTCTGCCGCTAACTGAAGAATCCATAATGGCCAATGTCAATGATATGGAAAAGATAACTGATGATATGAACACAACCTCAGAAATGCTGGCGCGCAAATTCAAGCTGCTTGGATCAAATGGCGTCGACTATATTCTAAGTGAAAAGGGATTGCATGTAATCGAAATCAATCCAAGAATTCAGGGAACATTCGAATGTGTTGAAAAATCATTGGGCATCAATATGCTGGAAGCACATATCAAGGCCTGCCAAGGGGAAATCATGGAAATTCCAAAACCGCAATTTTATTCCTATAAAAAAATAATCTATTCACCCGCAAGGATGAAATATGAAAAAATAGATTTGGACAATATTTATGACCTGCCGCACATAGGTTCAATAACAGAAAAAGAAGAACCTTTACTTACAATTATTGATAAAGATAAGGATTTTAAAAAATTATTCGAAAAAGTAGAATTATCAAGCAAAATCGTAAATGACATTGCTAGAAAAGGCCAACAAGATGGCAAATAAATAATATTACTCCCAGTGTAATCATAAAAGTAGTAATAATCATTGCACGAGTCATCCAGATAAATACTTTCGCTTTATTATCTGGGTCTTTCATATATTGGTCTATTGGATTTCTTTTCATTTTTACACCGTTTTCTGAAATTTCTAGTAAGAAATTTTTTTACAGTAACTAAATTAAAATAACTATTTTTTAAAAATAAAGTAAATTTGAGTTTTAATAATAAAATAAATAAAAATAAAAGAAAATGAAAAGTAAAAGAGAAAAATTTAAGCTTCTGCATTTTGAGCTGCTTCAGCTGCAGCAGCTGCTTTTTCATTTTTCTCCATTGTTGATCTAATCATTTTCAATCTTACGAAGTTTTCCCTTTCCATTTCTTGGAGTCTCATATCAATATACTTTTCAGTATTTTGGAATCTTGGAATCATAATGTGTTCTAAAGCATTTACTCTACGTTTAGTAGCTTCAATTTCTTCAGCGAGTAAGAAAATAGTTTTTTCTACTTCACCAAGTTCAATTAAATACTTAAGAGATTCCTCGAATTTCTTTGCAGCTTCGTCTAATTGTATGGTTGTGTCAGAAAAACCATAACCTCTGTCAATAATGGACCTTTCTTCCATTTTAACATTGGTAACAGGTACAGCAACACCCATAACACTTCTTGATGTGATTTCTACATCAATTGATTCCTTAACGGATAATGCTGCTTTTCTAACAGCCAAATCACCCATAGCAATTTGAGCTTCAAGTAAAGCATCATTTGCTTCTTTTAGAC
>JAUNXN010000129.1 GCA_030539795.1 Methanobrevibacter sp. | reverse complement strand
TTTTTCTCGGACTTGCATTAATCACAATGGTTTTCATAATAATAGATTAATTAAAGGATTATAAATTATTTTTTAATATTTTCTGAAAAATTAAAAATTGCTAAGATATTCTTTAACTTTTTTAAAGTGCAGGAATATGTTTTTGTGTTTTTTAGCACTTAGAAAAGTTATATTTGATAATATAATCAAACTTCATTACACAATATTGTGATAGATAACAGCGCTGGATAATTTTTAACCAGAGAATGGTTGAAAATGTGGAAAAAGAATAATCTTAATATGATTGATTTACAAAGAAAATATTAAATGAAAATGAGGATGAAAGCATGACCACTAAACTGGAAATCGCTGAGAATTTTGCAAAAACCATAAATTCAGACAAAATTAAATTGATGATATTATTTGGTTCTGTTGCAAGAGGAGATTATCGTCCGGATTCGGATATTGATATCCTAGTCGTTTCGGATTATCATGAAGACATCTGGCCGAAAATTTCTACAATAATCGGAGATACCGTTTTAGAAAAAGGAGAACTGCTTTCTATCCATGTAATGAGTGAGAATATTTTCAATGAAACAAGAGATTATTCTTTTTTAACTAACGTTTTAAAAGAAGGTATAATTCTTGAAGGAAATTGAAAAACTATGTCAAAAATCTTACACCAAATTAAAATCCAGTAAAGCTTTATACGAACTTGGACAATATTCAGATTCAGCTAGTTTATCCTATTATTGCATGTTTTTGATGGCAAAAGCTTTATTAAAGAAAAAAGGATATGATGCAAAAACTCATGAGGGCGTTATAAAATTATTTTCATTAAAATATGTCCATGAAGATACATTTAATTATGAAACATATTTACATCTACCATCCTCACAATCAAAACGAGAAGATGCCGATTATAGTGCATTTGATTATATAACAAAAGAAATAGCTGAAGAATTAATTTCACAAGCGGAAGAATTCTTAAAAGAATCGGAAAAATTTTTGTAAAAATAACAGATAAGATTTAATGATTTTTCTCATTAAATCTTTTAAAAGAAATCTATTTTTTAGCTTCAATGACGGTTTTTCCATTCATGTAAGGGACTAACACTTCAGGAACTTTAACGCTGCCGTCAGCCTGTTGATAGTTTTCCAAAATACAGCACATTGTCCTTTCAGTTGCAATAGCTGTACTGTTTAAGGTGTGCAGTATTTGGGCATCTCCAGAACCTGCCCTTCCGACACGGGTTTTGGTTTTGCGTGCCTGATAATCCTTACAGTTGGTACATGATACCAATTCCCTGAATGCACCGGAACCAGGGAACCATGCTTCCAAATCGTATTTGATTGCTGCATTATCATTCAATGCAGAGGATACGATAGCTATTATCTGATATGGAAGGCCTAACTTCTGATAGATTCTTTCGGTTACTTCCATCAGATGATCATGCTGATTTCTTGAATCATCGGGTGCGGAATAGATGAACTGTTCGATTTTTTCAAATTGGTGGACTCTGAATATTCCTAAGGTATCCTTACCGTGGGAACCTGCCTCCTTTCTAAAGCATGTTGACAGTGCGCAGTATCTTAACGGCAACTCATCGGGATTTATGATTTCATCCCTGTGAAGTGCCGCCAATGTCTGTTCGGCAGTTGCAATCAGATACATGTCCTCATTTTCAACCTTGTATAATGTCTCTTCGAATTCACCCAATTCTGAGGTTTCGGCTGCAACTTCACCCTTTACAAAGAAAGGTGTCTGCATTGGAATGTAACCTTCAGCTTCAAGTTCTGATAAGGCAAATTGAATCAAAGCCAAGTTTAAGTGTAAAATATCTCTTTTCAAGTAGTAAAAACGAGCTCCGGCAATGCTTGCTGCTGTTTCAAGGTCGGCTCCGTCGATTTTGTTGATTAAATCCACATGATTGAGGAGTTCGAAATCATATTCCGGGATTTCGCCATAAGTTCTGACAACCACATTATCGTCTTCGGTATCGGAAATCGGAACGTCCTCGTCAATGATGTTTCCAACCTTGTATCTGTAATCATCCCTGAGTTTAAGATAATCCGCATTTTTGGCTGTCAATTCCTTAATTTCAGCTGCAACTTCTTTGGATCTTGTAATGACCTCTTCCAAATTGCCTTCCTCTTTAGCTTTTTTAAATGATTTGGATAATTTATTTTTCTCAGATCTTAAGGAGTTGAGCTTTCTTTCACCTTCTCTCCATAAGGTGTCATATTCTATTACCTTTTCGACATTTTCAGTATCTCTAAATCTCTTCTTTTCAGAGTCTATAATCAATTCCGGATTTTCTCTGAACAATTTTATATCTAACAATATTTTGTCCCCTAAAATATTTTATACAAATATAAATATGATTTTTTTGTTTTTTAAAGTTAATCATTAATTAAATAAATAATTAAAAAAAAGTAGTTTTTTAGAGTCTAAATGAACCCTAAAGATTATAACAATTTTTCTCTGAAAACTGATTTCAGCTCGGTTTTTGTCTGGTCAGTGTAATCTTCATTATCAACGCTGAAGATTGCCATTTCATATATGATCTTGTTTAAAGCCTGGCCCTTTTCAGTCAGATAATATCTGACGTTCTTCTTGTCGTATTTGTCTGCGATACGATTGATCAGACCGTTGTCCTCCATTTCCTTAAGGCAGCTGCTTAACACCCTATTGGATAGCTTTGGCCTGTTTTCCTTAAACTCATGGAAACGGGATTTGCCGAAAAACAAGTCATTGATGATTTGCACGACCCATTTCTTTCTGATCAGTTGAACTACACTATCTATTGGGAAATTATTTAATTGAGCATTTACGTTCATAAAAACCCCTCCAAATAATTAATGTCGTATTAATGATTAGTTTTCTAATATTTAAAGTTAACTGTCATGGTGAGCAAATGGTTACCAAAAGCTTTTAAATATGTTTTGCCTATGTTGTAGTGAAAGAGCAATAATTGCACTTTCTAAGAGATGGATAAAATCAAAAAATTAGAATGAACATGACACACCATTTTCCTTCAAATATAACACAACGATTTAAACACATGGTCATGGGATTTCAAAAGAATTTTTTGAAAAGCATTGAGCTGATATCAACGCCTTAAATTCCCTTTAAACACAAAACTCAAAAAATTCTAACCATCTCTAACCACTATTTTTAAACTAAATTTCTTTTATAATAGCTCTTCCCATTCCTTGACCTTAAATCCGACAAGGACAACATCATCACCGACAAGAATCGGCCTTTTTACAAGCATTCCGTCAGTGGCCAAAAGGTCCAGCTGCTCGTCTTCAGACATGTCGGGAAGCTTGTCCTTTAATTTAAGCTCCCTGTATTTCATTCCGCTGGTGTTGAAGAACCTTTTGAGAGGCAAACCGGAGATTTCCCACCATTCTCTCAATTCGGAAGCGGCAGGGTTGTCCTCGATGATATGCCTTGATTCGTATTCAATATTGTTTTCATCTAACCATTTTTTGGCTTTTCTGCATGTTGAGCATTTTGGATAATTAACGAATAACATATTTAATACTTTGATTTTAAGCTAAAAATACTTAAGTATCTCAGAAGGAGTCTCGACAGCGCCCAGGATATATTCATTTTCCCAGTCGTCCCGATTTCCGTATCCCCATTTGACGATAATGCATTCAATTCCCGCATTTTGGGCAGTTTGTATATCTGTTGATGAATCACCGATGTAGAGGCATTCCTCTTTGGATACATCCAGTTTCTTTCTCATTTTCTTAATGCCGCATGGCCTTGGCTTTGATGGATATGCTGGGTTGTGGCCTTCAATGACCGCAAAATCTATGTCACTGAAATATTTGTCGACAAAATATTCTATTGAATCGTTTTTTCTGTTGGAGTTTATTGCAATCAG
>JAUNXN010000001.1:49242-51946 GCA_030539795.1 Methanobrevibacter sp. | reverse complement strand
TAAAAGATGCATTCAATGTTGGTAAAAGTCAATTAATTTCAAGTAAAACACTTTTTGAAGCAGGACAATATAGAGACTCAATAACTCTGTCTTATTATGCGATGTATTCTTCTGCATTGGCTTTACTTTTGAAAAAAGACATTTCTCCAAAAACCCATGAGGGAACATTAAGACAGCTGGCTAAAGAATATGTCAAAACAGGATTGCTTAGTAAAGAATCCTATGATTTTCTTTATAATGGCCGTGAGACTAGAAATGATTCTATCTATGATTATTCAAAAATTTTTACAGAAGAAGACGCTGAAAATCTTATTTTAGAAGCTGAAAAATTCATTAATGAAGTGGAAACTTTATTATGATTTTTCAATTTTTTTCATGATAATAAATGATAGTTAATATAATCAAAATTCGACAGTCTGTTTTTCAATTTTATTTTTTTCCACCTAATTTCGGCTTCTTCCTCATCATCTGCTTCATCAATGAGTTCCTTCAGAGACATTTGATGAAAGTTTGTATAATCGTTGATGACCTTTCTGTAGGTTCATTGGGCTGATTCCTTTTGGTTTCTCACCAAATCTATTTCTTCAAGTATCTGCTTGCTATTCATATTTAACACTTATATCAGTTAATTAAATTCTTTTTGCCATATGGTAATTACCTGTGAGAATAGTCATGTTAAATATGATGATAATCTCATGTTAACTGTCTCCAAATTTTTTTTTTAATTTGTTTAATTTACTAATTAATTTTTCCTAAAAACATTTACATTTATTAATATGAAAAATTATAATTAATAATATAACATTTTTTTGAAAAAATTTTTACAAAAATATGAGGATAATAAATTTATTTGGTTGTTATAAATTATAACTTATAGGGGTGAAATTGTTGTATTCAGTAAAATCAGTTAAAGAGATTCAAGATTTAAATCCCTTCATCGTAGTTGGTTGTGGCGGTGGAGGAGAAAAATTCTCCAATCTTGAAGGAATTGAAACAGTAGGATTCATTGATGATGATGTAAGAAAACAAGGTAAAGAGTTTTGCGGCCATATCGTTGCGGATGGCTTGGAAAGTTGTCTAAAAGATGCTTCCGATGCAAAGTCTTTGGTGATAATGTTGCCGATAGGCGCTGAAGGGACAGCTTTAAAATATGCAGTTCAGGCTATCGATGCAGGATTGAATGTCATTACATCATTCAGGTCATTATCCATTGCTGACAATTTGTCTTTAAAGAAATTTGCTGATGCAAAGAATGTAGTCATAAAGGACATCGGCCCAAGATTAGATGTTGTTGAAAAAATAGCCGGTGTCGCTCCTGAAAGATCATGTGAAGTATTGCCGAAAATCTCTTACAAACCTAAAGCGCCAGTAATTTTTGTTGGTGGAACTTCTCAGGAATGTGGTAAAAGAACCACTACCAAAATGCTTGGTTTGGCAAGTGTTGATAAAGGCTTAACACCTGCAATCATATCAACTGATGAAATGGGATTGGAAGAGCCTACTGATTTTAACTTTAGGGCTGGAAGTTTATCCGCTATGGATGTTCCGGCAGCAGTTTTATCTGCAATCAAATATGTTGAAGAGACAAAACAACCAGATATTATTTTTATTGAAGGTCAATCAAGCTTAACTGAAAAGGGAAATCCTCATCCAAGAGGTTTATCTGCAGCTATTTTAATTGGCGCTGCTCCGGATGCAGTTATTGTTGGACACAGGCCAAATCATCCTTATAGGGAACCTAGGGGCATTGAAGAAGAGATTAAAGCTATTGAAGCTGTTGAGCCTACAAAGGTTGTTGGCTTATCAGTCAATCTTAAGAATGCTAGTTTGGATTTATGTCCTGAATATTTCGAATCCAAATACGATTTGCCTGCTGAAGATGTTTATAATAATGGGGCTTCTAAATTATTAGATGCTATTTTAGAATATTTAGGGGAGTAGTTTAAATGAGCTTTACTGATACTTTAAAAAGAAGCTTAGGCTTTGAGGAAACAGAATCAACTGAAAGAAAAAACGGCGAAGGTTTTAATTTATCTGAATTTATAAATAGTTTTACCAAATCTACCAACCGTAATGAACCGGATAATACACAACAATACGGCCAGACTCCTACCTCTGCGCCAGATCCTGTTAGTGAAGCTCCAGTTTATGACGATTATGATGATTATGTGATTGTTCCTGAACAGTCCTTCTATGAAATTATCCTAATCAGGCCTAAAACCATTGATGACATCAACTATGTTGTAGACCAGATTATTGAGGAAAAAAATC
Source organism: Methanobrevibacter sp. (assembly GCA_030539795.1). GTDB lineage: Archaea > Methanobacteriota > Methanobacteria > Methanobacteriales > Methanobacteriaceae > Methanocatella. Next base: position 49,675 of record JAUNXN010000001.1, on the reverse strand, counting down.
CGGTCATTTTAGACTTGTCATTTTTGGAAAGGGAAAGCCCTGCCAATTTCAAGTTGGCCGGTGATAAGATTAGGCAAATGAGAGCAAATTATGGTGCTGAAGCGTTATTGCTTGCTCGTAATGATGATAAAAATCTAATTATTATCTCACCTAAAAAAGTAAATTTAATTAACAAAGGTTAAGTAGATTAATTTCTACTTTCTTTATCTATTTTTAAGTATTTCATGTATTCTGACAGCACATAGAATACAAGCACTACGGCTATCAATGTTTCAAATGTCAAAATAAGGGATAATGCCGTATTTGAGCCGACTATTTTTATAACTGCTTTTGTCGCAAGAGCGCTGATTACAAATGGAAATGTAAATGCTGAAAAACTTGGATAAAAGTCCAGATTTCTATATTCGACTACTTTATAGAATGCAAAGATGTA
>JAUNXN010000001.1:21628-49142 GCA_030539795.1 Methanobrevibacter sp. | reverse complement strand
CCCATTGTTATTCCGACATAGACTATCCAGTAGGTTGGATAGACTGTTAAAATATCAAAATTACGTATGATAAAACGATAGGTAAAGTAAATCATTAGCAAAATATGCAAGCTAATTCCAATAATCCATATGGTATATGCAATACTTGACATAAATGATGAAAGATATGTAGATAACAACATCAAACTCATGGAAAAAGTACCGGAACTACTTAGAATCACGGGATTTTTCAAATCATTCTTAATGTCTTCAGGATATAAAATCACTTTTAAAATCAAAAGAATCATGAATATTATCGCTATAAATCCAAAAAGATATCTGATATGTGGATGAATATCCTGCAGCAGATTGCCCAGTGATAATAGCGCAAGGATTAATCCTGAAATCGGTATGGGAAGATTTTTAATAATGTTCATATTATCTAAATGTCAAAGTATTCCTTAGCATTTTTATGTGATATCTTTTCTATTTGGCTATTTTTGTAGCCTAAGCGGGTAAGCTCACGGATAGTTTTGGGAACTGAAAGGGGATCTGAAGGCTTGTTGCTCATATCGCTGTTCAGTAGGAACTTATCAAAGCCGAATTCGTCTAAAATGCCAATTGCTCCGCTGACATCTAACTTCTGCGGTTGTACTGTCAATCCCAGCATATAATTTTTGTCAATTACCTCGCCTATTATATCATGATTGATATGGTCAATGACGGCTTGCTTTTCATCCAAATGCTCAGGAACAATGTCCAGGATAACTTTTAGAACTTCCAGTTTGTTTTTCCTTGGAGTATGGATGATTACTTTGGAATTTGTTTCATCGGCAATATCCAACTGTTTTTTAAAAACAGATATTTCAGCATCTGTCAAGTCTTCAAGACCTATTTCGCCGATGGCTACAATCTGTTTTGCATCTATCCATTTGTATAGCTCATCATAGATTAGCTCCACATTTTCAAGGGCATTTGTTGGATGGATTCCCAATGCCACTTTCAAATCAAGGCCGTATTGTGAAGCTCTTTTGGTGTCATATTCCAGAATTCTATTCAAATGATTTAATAGGATGATTTCTGAGTCAATTTTATATGGGTAGTAACTGCAGGTTATTGCGCTGTCAATTCCGGCTAAATACATTTCTTTAAAATCTTCACCACTTCGGGCATCCGCATGAATATGGGTATCAATCATAGTATCACATGTTAATGTTTAGTTAATATTATTTTGTTACTTTTGTTTTAAAAAAATTACTAGCAGTATTCTTCACATTTAAATTTTTTGCAAGTGTTATTTCTTGCAGTTGTTCACTTCAATAGGCTTTATATTTTTTGGTAATAAAAATAATGGTATAAGTAATACTACATTGGTGATTAATGTGGAAGAAAATGAAAACTATTTAAAACACTACGATTCGATTTCAAGTGAAGTAAAATACTTGAATAATTCATTAGTAAGATTGAAAATCTTGGCAACTTTATACGACCATCCCTCTAATATGAAAGATTTAAACAAAACCACTGGTCTGATTTATAGCTCAATATCCAGCAACATGCACAAGTTGGAGCTAGGCGGCCACGTATATCTTGATTTGAACAAGTACTATTTAACTAATTCCACAAGATTGAAAATTGAACAGATTTTGGAATTAAGTGACTTGATTAATTTGCTAAATGAATTCTTTAACATACTGGACAAGCACCTTGTTAATATGATTCCAAATCAGTCAGTTGCAGAACTGTATCTGCTTGGAAAAGCAAATCTTATAGAATCAGATAGCATTGATGTATACAAGATGTATAATTTCATTGAAACTGCTTTAAGCAATGCGGATGAAGTAAAATGTGTTCTGCCTTTTTATTATGAAAATTTCAATGAAAAACTCAATGAATTGGCTCAAAACAACAAGAAAGTTGAGGTTATGGTGCCTGTCGATATTTTTGAAATATTCGATGAGAAATCTAAAATTAAAAATATATATCCGTTTAATAGTGAGAATACCTTTTTATTAATTGTTACAAACGAATTAATGATTCTAGGTTTATTTAAGGATGATGGATATTTTGATCAAAATAGATTATTGACATCAAAAAATGATGACTCCATAAAATGGGCAAATAATCTATATAAAAATTTTAAAATTGAAAATAAATGAGTTTTAAACTCATTTATAATATTTTTCGAGATAGTCACGTAACTCATCGATTGGAATTCTTTCCTGGGCTTCAGTGTCTCTGTCCCTGACAGTTACCTGATTGTCTTCTAAAGTATCAAAGTCAACTGTTATTGCTAATGGAACACCTATTTCATCAGCTCTGGCATATCTTTTTCCAATGGTTCCTGTTGCATCGTATTCAACAGTAAATCCTGCCATTCTTAATTGTTCTGTTAAGTCCTGAGCAATTTCACGAGGTCCTTCTTTGTTGACGAGAGGGAATATTCCAAGCTGGACCGGAGCAACGGACTTATCAAATTTGAAATAGTCTTTACCTTCAGTTTCTGTAAAGGAATGCAATAGGACTGAATAGGTTATACGGTCAATACCGAATGACGGTTCAATAACATGAGGAACTATTTTTTCACCGGTTATCTCTTCTTCGATGTCCTCAAAGATAAGCAAATCTTCAGTCACTTCGTATACTTTATCCAATTCAACTGTAAATTTGCCTTCACTAGCTATTGCAGCTTTAATATCTTCGACATCAGCATCTTCAATGGCTTGTTTTACTTTAGGGGAATCTCCTTTGAATATTGGTCCAAATTTGGATAAATTTGGTTTTACAACTGTTTTTTGAACTTTTTTAGGTTCGTCATATTCAACAAACACGTTCAATTCTTCGTTACTGAATTCGGAGTGGGATGACAAGTCATAATCTCCCCTGTCTGCTATTCCTATAATTTCAACCCAGCCGTATTTGTCGGTTTTGACTTCAACGTCCCAGCAGTCAAGCGCATAATGCGCCATTTCTCCTGCAAGGTGTTGTCTGAATCTCAAAACATCTTCAGGAATTCCAAGCTCAGTCAAGAATTTGCGGGCCAAGTATAATTGATAAATAAGCATTTCATTAGCCACAATTCCTTTATCAAGAGCTTCACGGGCAGTGATTTCCAAAGGCTCAAGGTTATTTTCCTGAACTTCCTGTGAATTTAAGCGCAATACCACATCTTCGATTTGTGAAAATTTAGGATGGGTCTTGTCTTTAGGATTTAAAAAGATTTCAGCTTCTGCCTGTGTGAATTCTCTAAGTCTGATAACTCCCTGTCTTGGTGAAATTTCATTTCTGTATGCTTTTCCAAGTTGAACTGCACCAAATGGGAGTTTTCCTCTGAAAAATCTTTCTAAACGTTTGAATAAGATGAAAATGCCCTGTGCAGTTTCAGGCCTCATGTACCCTACCTTATCTCCTTTAGCGCCTATTTCAGTTTTAAACATTAAGTTGTAATTCCAGATGTTTGACAAGTCACCGCCACATTCCGGACATTTGATGTTGTTGTCAATGACGATTTGGTCAAGCTCTTCGTTTTCAAGGCTTTCCACATCTTCGCCGATAACATCTTCAATAATGTGGTCTGCTCTGAATACCTCTCCGCATTTTTCACATTTGCACATTGGATCAGTGAAGTTGTCAACGTGTCCTGATGCCTTTAAAACTTCTTTAGGCATTACTGTCGGACCTTCTATTTCATAGAATCCTTCACCGGAAACATATTGTTTTCTCCATTTCTGCATGATGTTATTTTTTAGGCTTGCTCCGAGAGGACCATAGTCAGTAAATCCGGATACTCCGGAATAAATTTCGAATGATGGCCATAAAAAGCCTCTTTTTGCACTGATATTTGACATTTTATCATGATTCATAAGTAGTATCTCCCATTATTTTTTTAATTCATAATCTAATTTCACTCTGCTGCTTTCAGGTTTGGTTTGTCCCATATATTTACTATTTCTATCAGGGTGCCCGTATGGAATCTCTGAAGGTGTTGTCATGGTTTCAAATACGATTTGACATACTCTTTGACCGGGATATAGGGCAACTGGCATTGCACCAATATTGGATATTTCTAATGTGATTTTTCCTTCAAAACCAGGATCAATGAATCCTGCTGTAACGTGCATTGTCACGCCTAATCTTCCCATGCTTGAACGGCCTTCCACTCTTGCAACCAAATCATCAGGTATTTTAACATACTCCAAGGTAGTGGCGAGGGCAAATTCATTCGGGTGGATAATAAACGCTTCGCCTTCTTCAACAGTAGTTGATTCCATGTAGGATGCAACATCCTCTTCATCTTTCGGATCAATATACGGTTTTCTAATGACCTTAAATACTTTAAATTCATCTCCCAATCTCATATCCACGGAAGATGGCTGTATTTGCTTTTCATCTAAAAGAGGTTCAATTCCAATTTTACCTTCTTTTAAATATTCTTTTATAGTTTTATCACTTAAAATAGCCATTTTTTCACACTAAGTAAGTTTATAATTCTTTAATTTCAATTAAGTTATCCATTCTATTGACCACATTGTCTATTGTTTTTTGTGTGTAGTCAATTGTAATGGCATCAAATTTACAGGTATTAACGCAAAGGCCACAGCCTCTGCAAATATCATGATTGATAGTAATCTTATTATCTTTAAAACCAATAGCCTTAAACATACATTTGTCTAAACACTTTTTGCATAATCTGCAGTTGTCTTCATGAAGTTTTACTTCAACACCCTCAAGTTTTTCTAATTTGTCGCTGATATCGGTATCAAGATTAGGATAAACTTTCCATAGGCAACAGCATGGACAGCAGTGACAGATTGTTAAAAGTCCTTTTCCAGGCCTTACGTTCATCCAGACAGTATCGATTTTGTTCCTTCCAATAATGTGGCTCAATCCAGCTTCATCAGCCATATCAACATGGGCCAATGCTTCTTCCACTGTAGCCTTTTTACCGATATTTTTTGGAATCTTTCTGGTTGTCGGACCAAGGAAAATGCATCCGATGTCTTGAGGATAATCTTCACAGTTGTTTGATGACCTGCAAAGGCAGGAATTCATAATTACGATATCATCGCTGCGCTTTATAACTTCTTTAATGACATCAGTTGGTAAAAACTCAGAGCCTTCGGATTCAATTTTCTTGTTTACTTTGATTGTATTAGGAACAACAAGAATTTCATCCTCTTCAAATAGCATTTTATCGACTATTTTTTTATAAATATTGGATTTTTTGGTTATTTCAGCTATCCAAAATCTCCAGTTGAAGATGTATTTCAGGACAAATATGCTGACATCTGCAAAGCTTATTTTTCTCATTGTTCACCTATTTTGTTTTTTAATCGTCTTAATATACCTTTAAAGGTATGTGCTTCCCGTGCTGTTATAAAGGCTCTGGATATGATATTATTGAATGTTTTAAGACCATTCCTTTTTTTATGGTCGGGAATATCCAAACTATCAATTAATTCTTTCATATCTTTTATTAAATACTCTTTTTCCAATTCACTGCTTTCTTCAAGTCCTCGAACTCCATAGTCATGCTTATTTTTGAATAATTCATAAAATATTATTGCAGCCGCATGTGAAATATTCATTATAGGGTAACTTGGGTCGGTTGGAATGGAAACGCAAATGTCACAATCGCTTATTTCTTTGTTTGAAAGTCCGTCTCCTTCCCTTCCAAATAAAATTGCAATTTTATTTGAAACGTTCATTGATTCACCAAGTTCTTCGGGCCTGATAGGAATTCTTGATAGATTATAACTTCCCCCGGCCATTCCTGTTGAAGCAACTTTAAAATCAATCCTCTGTGATTGGTAGAAATCATCCAATGTGGGATAGATTTTAGCGTTTTCCACAATGTATTTTCCATGTGTCGCTTGATAGTATGCTTCATTGGTTAATGTTGTAGGGTTAATCAACACTAAATTCTTCAATCCAAAGTTTGCCATGGTTCTTGCAAGAAAACCAACATTTCCGGGAGTTTCACATTCAACGAAAACAATGTATATGTTTTCCTTGAAAAGACTAACTTCTTTTTCTTCCTGTTCCCTTACGATTTTGGATCTTGCAGTTCCTCTGGACTGCTTTGTGGATGCGGCTTTTTTAGTTGAAGTTGATTTTTTCTCGGTTTTGCTTTCTTCTTTTTTTTCAGGTGAATTCATTGATGTAGTTTCAACTACTTTCTCTTCACTTACGGCAGCATCTCCTATTTCAATCAACTCCTAATCAATTTATTCATAAGCCTTATCTAATAATTCTAGAATGTGCATACATTTTATATCATCACATCCTATTTCATCTAAACCATCCTGAATATTTAATTGACAGAATGGACAGATTGTAATTACTGCATCAGCGCCTGTGTCCTTAATCATTTCGGCTTTGGATTTTGACAGTTCCATTGCGATATCCGGTTTTCCGGATTTGATTCCACCGCCGGCACCGCAGCATTGGCAAGGATATTTCATCTCTTCAAATTCGACGCCGGGTATCTTTTCGATAATTTCTCTTGGCGCATCCTTAATGCCTTGGCCTCTTCCCAAATGACATGGGTCATGGTATGTGACTTTAGTTTTGACTTCTTTCAGCTTGCTTTCATCAAGTTTATCAACTAAAAACTCGCTGATGTCCATTACATTTAGTTTGGAACCAAATTGCGGGTGGTTATTTTTTAATGTGGCGCCGCAACCTGAACAAATGGTAATTACAGTATCATAATCCTTAAAGACTTCCTTGTTTTTATCAACAAGGTCTTGCACGATTTCGGTTTGCCCTGTTCTTAAAAGTGGAGAACCGCAGCATACTTGGCCTTTTGGAACGTCAATGTCAATTCCATTTTCCTTTAAAACTTTGACTAATTTGTGACCAAGCTCTGGAAACTTGTAATCAATCATACATCCTGTAAAGAAAGCGATTTTTGAACCGGTTTTATTTTCCGCTTCTTCAACAAATGGAGTTTTATCAGTCTTAATGGATCTTCCACTTTCTAAAATGTTGTTTTTGAATGCAACATGTTGTGGAAGTGGACCTGAACCGTTTGCAACGGCAATAGCTCTCATTTTTTCTATTGCATCACCAAATGTGTTGATATTCTTAGGACAAACTGCCAAACATTTGCCGCAACTGGTACAGTTATACAGACCTTCATCCAAAGCTTCCTTAAGTCTATCGAAGTTATCCCTAGGGTCGGTTTCAAATTTGTCAATGTATCTCATTAAATAAGGCCCTCCAAATTCTTCGGTTGCAATATTTACAACCGGACATGATGAAAGACAGGAATAACATTCAATACAGCTTCTAACCTTTTTGGTATCTTTTGTGTCTTCTTTAGTTATGCTGGTGTCAAGCTCTTCGCATTTATGGTCACATTGAAGAGATAACTCCAAATCTTTGACCTTGGCTTCAATGCTTGATTTATCAACTATTAAATCTTTAATAACAGGGAAATTGAGGGGTTCGATAATCGCTCCATCTTTAATTTCTTTTTGGCATGCTAGAGCCCCATTTCCTTTAAACAATATTCCGCAGGATCCGCATTGTCCCGCTCTACAGGAGCTTCTAAAACTAATATCTGCATCGTATTTCTCATTAATAGCTTGAAGTGCATCAAGAACTTTCATATGTGGTGTCTCTTCAATTTCATAACACTCCAAATGAGGTTCCTTGTCGGTTTCACTATTAAATCTTGAAACATAAACTTTAATCATTTTTATCCCTCTTTTTTTAAAGCTTGTAAAACATTATAATATAATATTTGTGTCTTAACAAATATATTATACTTACTATTGACCTTCATTTTGTAAAAATTATTATTCTTCATTATTGTCTTATATGGGATGTTAGGTCAATCCTGCAGCACAGCACCACCAATTACTGATAGAATATATTTTTATCGGGTATTCAATACAATGGATTAGATATCTTAAATAACAATAAATAAATTCAATCAAAGTTAGGTAGGTAATTTGGCTGGTGGAATATATGAACTGCTGTCAGTATACTCCATAGAATAGGTATTGATTTTGGTCGTGCTTGCTTTAATATTGGCAATAGTTTCAGTGATATTCATTTTATTGCCGGCCAAATCCAAAGACTGGTTTGAAACTGAAGAAAGAATAAAATAAGAAAAAAAGTAATTAGGGAGGAAAATTAATTCCTCATAATTTCATATTTATTTTAAAACGAACTTTTTAATGCCAATTAAACTTAATATTATCGCTATTATATAACCAATTAATGAAATCACTGGCATGTCGAATACTCTTGGCCCGAATGAAACGACTGAAGAACCGATTATAAGCGCTGAAACCAATGCGATTATTGAAACCTTATCGGTAATGTCAACTTCAAACTTGAACTGCAATTCTTCATTTTCAATCTTGTGGATAGTCCTTGTAAGAAGTCTTGGCATAGCCTGAATCATGTGTCCATATAAGATTGCATTGCTTTTTTTGCCTTTTAAGAATTTTCTAGGATCAACCTTTTCTTTTGCAATTCTAGCGGCAATCGGTTTGATTGATGCGAAAACATCGATTTCAGGGTCAAGATTGTGTGCAACAGCTTCAATCATTGATAGTCCCCTTGCCATGGTAACGACTTCATTTGGGAGAATAACTCCGTACTCCTGCATAAGGCTGAGAAGTGCCTCTAAAACTCCATCGAAACGATTGAGTTGGACTCCAAAGTACCTTCCGAACAAATCGTTCATGTCTCTTCTTAAGGTGGTTGTATCAATGTCATAATCCAGTATGTCCATGTACATTAACTGATTTATCAATCCGTCAACGTCTTGGTCTACGAACAATAACATTACTTCGGAAAGGTCACGTTTGAATTTTTCATCAAAGAATCCCATCATACCTAAATCAAGATAGCACACGACATTGTCTTCTAGGATTAAGATATTGCCCGGGTGTGGGTCTCCGTGGAAAAATCCATCTATGAACAATTGTTGAAGATAGGAATCAAGGACATTTTTCGCCAAAAGCTTTTTGTCGAATTCATCGCTGGTACTTGCATAAACGTCATTTAACTTTGTACCTTCAATGAATTCCATTGTCAAGACTTTTGAAGTGCAGTACTTAGCGTATGTAGCGGGAATATGAATATATGGGTTGTCTTCAAAATTCAATTCGATGCGTTGCATATTCATGAATTCATTATTGTAATCGATTTCCTTGTGAATGGAACGGTCAAACTCCTCCATAATTCCAGGTAAGTTTATTTTTCTAAGTTCGGCATTCCATTTGTCTGCACGATTTGCGATGTATTTTATAATTCTTATATCAAGGTCAATTTTATCGGTGATGCCTTCTTTTTGGATTTTGACTGCAACTCTCTCACCTGTAGCCAATTTGGCTTCATGAACCTGGCCGATGGATGCGGTAGCCAAATGTTCATGTGAAAAGTCTTCGAACAGATCTTCAATCTTGCCGTTAAGTTCTCTTTCAACTATTGCTTTAACTTGTTCATATGATATTGCTGGATTGTCGTCCTGCAAATTAGCTAATTCATTAGCTATTCTTTCCCCAACAACGTCGGGCCTTGTACTTAATAATTGACCTAACTTGATGAAGGTAGTTCCTAATTCCTGAAGCATTAATCGTAGTCTTACAGGAAGTTGGTCATCCAATAATAGAGCATGCAGCTCTTCGCCATCGTCTCCCGGTTTTATTTTGCTTTTTGCTGTTTGGCCTAAAATCTTGTCGAAGCCATATTTTTTTAGGGCTTCTCTAATTTCACCCAAACGTTCTTTTGTTTCTTTATCCATTTATATCACTCTATTAATTTTCAATAATACTTGATGCTAAGAAAGTTATACCTTCCCATATGGAAAATCCGTCAATGATGGAAGCAAATCCGAATGCTATTAAACAGATTCCTGCAATCCAGGATACAGCTTCTGTACTATATAAGGGATAGATTACAAAAAGTAAACCCCATATTATAAATATAATACCTAATATTTTTCCATAATCCATAATTTTCATCTTATATTTATAGATATTAAAATAAAACAATATATATTTTAAGATACATGTAAAAAATTAGTTGTATTTATGAAAATAATTCACAATAAAAAAAGAATAGTAAATGCTTCAGCATTTACTTTTTAACTTTTGCAGTTTTTTTAGCTATGAAACGACCATAGCTGACTTGATATTTGATTTTTTTACCAACTTTAAGTTTTTTCAGCACGCTTTTCTTAATGACAACCTTTGCAATACCTTTTGAGTTGGTTTTTGCTTTGTAGGTTTTTCCATTAAATTTGAAGGTCACTGTTTTGCTTTTAAGTGGTGTTTTACCTTTTTTAAGTGTTGCCTGTAATGTTAGCTTTTTGGCTGATTTTTTAACGGTTGCAGTTTTTAATGCAATTTTTGTATTTTTATAAACACAATCCTTTGCAGTTCCACCATATATATTAATGCCTTTAGGCGCTTGATTATCGCTGAAAGTACATTTCACGGCTTTTGCACAGTGGACTTTATCAGAAGATGAAGTTCTGAATCCGTATATTGCTCCACCTCTTTCGCCTGCAACATTATTTGCAAAAGTTGAGCCTTCAATTGAATTGGAATAATATTTGACGCTGGAAACCCATTTGTCATTTTCATAATGTCCGGACTGTTCATGGCATTTGAAATAGACTGCTCCTCCATACATGGATACCTTATTCTTATTAAATTTTGAATTTTTAATGAAGAGGTCTTTGCATCCAAATACGGCACCTCCTTTTTCTCCGGCCCTATTTGAATTGAAGGTACATGAACTGATATCTATATGTGAGTACGCATAAACTGCCCCTCCACCACGGCCGTTAGCCACATTGCTGGTGAATACGCAGTTGTATATTGTATCTTTACCATGTTCAAGAACCGCTTGCATAGCAATGTTGACAAGCAAGTTTGGATCTTCATTAGCATTATGGCCAGCAAAATATTCCTTATAGAAATCTAAACTCTTTTTAAATGTTAATGAGAAAACCGCTCCAGCATCTCCATCTGCAGAATTCTTATTAAATTTTGAATTTTTTAAAGTTAAGGCACCTAAAGAGTTTACAGCACCACCTGCAGTGCCTGCATTATTATTTGTAAAGTAACAATTGTCAATAGTCAGATCCGCAAAGTTTAATATTGCGCCGCCGTAATTTTTGGCATTACCATTTTTAAATGTGATGTTGTTTAATGTAACTTTGTGTAGCTTTAACCCATCACCATAGTTAATGTTAAAAATTCTGGATTTTCCCATTCCGTCAATGGTATGGCCGTTACCGTTAATGGTTATATCTTTATTAATGAAAACGCCTGTAGTGAGTTTGAAATCATCATTATACTGATAATCATTTGTCAAATTAATAGTGCTGCCTTCCTCAGCAAGGCTAATCTTCAATTGCAATGCAGTATAAGTTCCATTATCACTTGAATCTTGGGTTTCTTCTGTTAATACTGGATTTTCGTCGTTACTAATTACTTCTAAAGTGCCAATGTCACTTTCATCACTGGCTATTGCTGTATCATTAACGTCACTGGCAAAAGCGCTTGAAACACTGAATAATATGCAAGTAATTAATAAGATTAAAAATAACTTTTTTTTCATATTTATCCCCATGTTTTTTTATTTAAATAAATAATTTAGAAGTTAATTAATAACTTCTAAAATAATCCGCTTTCCTCCAATTTTTCTTCAAAGTATTTAGCAGGTCTGTCTGCTTTTTCTTTAATAGCAATTGCAACAATAACTGTTATAATTCCTATTGCTAGTAAAATTACCAATGCAGGCCAATAATTTGACCATACAACGCCCAGTTGCGCTTCCCGAATCAATTTAATTGCATAAGTCATTGGCATGTATGGATATAATGTTTGGAAAAATTGATGCATAATCTGAATTGGGTAGATTCCGCCTGTCCCTGATATTTGAAGAACTAAAAGAATTACTACAATTCCTTTTCCAACTGTTCCTATTGCCGAAATTATTGAATATATTAAAATCATGAACACTACCGATACAAGTATTGCTGAGAATATAAACAATGGATAATTATCAACATGGACTCCTAAAAGATGGGCTCCGATTAATGTTACGCAGGCTTGCAATATGCTCATTATTATATAGATTAATAATTTGCCTGAATACATTTCAAATGGAGAGTATTTGGTCCCTACACTTGACTTAGGTTCCATCATAACACAGGTAATCAATGCACCGACCCACATGGACAATACTAAATAGAATGGAGCCACATTTGATCCGTAGTCAGGCACTGAAAACACTTCATGCCTGTCTAATTTAATTGGTGAGAAGAAATAATCACCAAGAATTGTTTCATTAATTCCTGTAATTGCTGAAAGTTGATTTGCTGATGCTCCAAGTGACCCTGCGGCAGTGAATAATGCCTGTGCAGCTGCATTTCCAAGTAACTCTGCACCGGCTGCGAGACTTAATGACCCTTCAGCTAATTGTACGGAACCATCTGCTAGGTCACTGGCTCCTCCAGCCACTTGACTTGATCCTTCGGCTAATTGTACGGAACCGTCTGCTAGGTCACTGGCTCCTTGTGCGACTTGGCTTGATCCTTCGGCCACCTTACCACTGCCTTTTGCAAGTTGAGAACTGCTGTTCACATATTCTTTTATCGGTCCTTCCGGAATTAAAGATGGGTCTACTGCGGAATCCAATTCTTCAGAACCTTGTTGGACTTGGCTGGCTCCTTGTTGAACTGCATCGGAACCTTGTTTAACTTGATTAGCCCCTTGTTTAACGTCACTAGCACCTTGTTGTACTTGGCTTGCCCCGTCTTTTACCTGGTCAGCACCATCTTCAACTTGACCGACACCCGAAGATACTTGGCCTGCACCAGAGGAAACTTGTGCAGCACCTGACTGAAGTTGCGCTCCACCGCCTGCCAATTGACTTGCACCTGCTGCAAGACCTTCTTGCAACTCTCCAAGTTTTCCATATGCTGCAAGGTTAATGATTTGAATAATCTTTGCATTAAGTGTTGTATAAACGGTATTTGCACCGGTATCAGTTAATTTAGTGGCTACTGGATTTGATTTGACATTCACCAGGTATTCCAGCTGTGCTTGCTTTGGATTGTCTGTTGCAATCGAAACAATATTCTTACTCAGATTTTTGGGTATTATTATACCCGCATAATAATCACCGTTATAGACTCCGTCCCGAAGTTCTTTTTCTGTAACGAATGTCCATTTAAATTTATCATTCTTCTTTAAATCTTTAACAAGTTCATTTCCAACATTTAGTTTTTGATCTTCAAAAGTCGCCCCTTTGTCGAGGTTTGCAATTGCAAATTCAACGTTTCCAGTGTTTCCGTAAGGGTCCCAACATGCCTGTATATTTAAAAGAGCATAAAGGGAAGGAAGTATAATTATTGCAATTAGCACAATCGTTACGATAGGGTTTGAAAATGCTGCTTTAAAATCATTTTTCATTATTTCAGCAATATTTCCCATTTTTTTGCTGCCCACTTTATCACTCCACAGTTATCCTTTATAATAACAGTAACATAAAGTCTTTAAGTCATATTGCCTCAGTATGATTTTCTCATGAACTCTTAGGATTAAAATTATGGACAACTCCCTTGATGTTAATGAATGGGGGTCATATTGTCGAAATTCTTCAATCCTGCGAAAGGCAAAGGCTCTTCAACATTAAATCACCATAATATAAATATTTATATTAAGAACTTTATAAAAAACTTTCTATAATTAATTATTAAGATTATTCAGCCATAATCCAAGAAATTTATAAATATTGTTTCAATTTTATTGGAAATTGTAAAATTTATATCATATTTGATGTTTGGATTTCGAAATAGTCTCTTTTTAGTGTGTAAAAAAATAAGAAGGAATAATGTTATTAAACATTATTTAAATTAATCATCAAGGATTGATGGATCAATTGGCTCTAGATTGTTTAATTTGTTGAATTCATCTAAAGCATCATAGAAGTTATCAAAAGTGATGTTTTCATTTGAATCTATCCAAAATTCGACAAGATATTCTTTATTGTTAATTTTAACTAATTCATTGACACCAACTATTTCATTTACTCCATCGGTGAAATTAAATGTATAGTTTAATTTTCCAGGGGTTACGGTGTATTTGACGTCACTGTCATTTTTAAGATAATCATCCAAGTCTTCAAGATCTTCAGTTATGATATCCATCTCAATGTTCTTGGCTTCATTGAAGTAACTGCCGTTTCCTAAATCGTTATATCCTTCTGCCACTTTAATGTCTGGAAGCTCTGCGGCAGCAGCTATTCCAACAGCACATATTAAAATCAATATTGTTAAGCTAATTTTAGAAATTTTCAGGATTTCACCAATATTATTTAGGTATGCCTAATACTTAAATTTATCTTACTGATGCAGGAATACATCTGATTCTTTAAGTTGAGGATGAATTGTACAAGGAGATTAATAATTAAAAGACTCTTTCAAAAAACAACTAAAATGATTAAAGAGTTATTAGTTAAATGACTACTATGAATTTAAAATGAATTATCGCAAAAACCAAAAGATCAACAAAGTTTTTGAAAGAGTGGGATTTTGTCTTGTGATAATATTTTAATATCTTAAACTATCATATATAATATTGTATAAATGATATTTTGAGGAAAAATAATGAATTTAAAAGAATTAGTCACAGGAGTATCTGGTGAAAAACAGTTTTTGCTAGGTAATGAAGCGGCCGTTAGGGGAGTTATAGAAGCGGGCGTTTCTATTGCCGCCACATATCCGGGAACTCCTTCATCAGAAATTGGAAATGTGTTATCAGTATTGGCTAAGGATGCCAATATTTATTTTGAATTTTCAACTAATGAAAAAGTCGCAATGGAGGTTGCAGCTACTGCAGCAGCATCAGGTCTTAGGTCATTTACATTTATGAAGCATGTGGGTATGAACGTTGCAGCTGATTCATTCATGACAACTGCATATTCAGGGGTCAATGGAGGAATGGTTATTTTATCAGCTGATGACCCTTCACTTTTTTCATCTCAAAATGAGCAAGACACCCGTAATTATGCAAGATTGTCAAATGTGCCTATTTTAGAACCATCAAATTGTCAAGAAGTAAAGGATATGGTCAAATATGCATTTGATTTGTCTGAACAGTTCAATATACCGGTAATTGTCAGAACAACCACTAGAGTGTCTCACATGAGGGGTGTTGTGGAGTTTGGTGATGTCAAGGACAATTCATCAAACAACGATAATCACTGGAAGAGAGGTCACTTCAACAAGGACCCATCAAAATATGTTCCGGTTCCAGCATTTGCAGGGGATATGCACATCAGGCTTTGGGATAAAGTTCATAAAATTGAAGATGTATCCAACAAAAGCGATTTTAACGCAGAAGTGAATTTCACAGAAGACAAAAAATATGGTTTGATTGCTTCAAGCAGTGCCTACAATTATGCTCATGATATCGTTAAATTCAATAATTTAGATGTCAATATTTTAAAATTAGGATTTTCATATCCTTTCCCACAGCAAAAAGTCGCTGAATTTTTAAAGGATTTGGATGAGGTATTCATTGTGGAGGAAGTCGATCCTATCATTGAAAGAGATGCTTTAGCTTGCATCGGTGCCAATAATCTCAGTGTTCAGGTTCACGGTAAATTGGACGGAACTTTCCCGCTTTATCATGAATTCAACTCTGACGTTGTTGCAGATGGATTGAATAAAGTATTGAACTTCAAAGAGGACAAATCAGTTGAATTTTCACAAAGTTTGGAAAAATTGAGTGAAGATATTCCATCCCGTGCACCGGTGTTATGTGCAGGATGTCCTCACAGGGCAATGTATTACGGAATCAATATTGCAATTGAGGAATTGGGCATGAAGCCGGAAGACGTGATATTCGCTTCAGATATCGGATGTTACACATTAGGTATCAACCCGCCTTACAATGCTGCTGATTACTTGTTGTCAATGGGTTCAAGCGTTGGAGACGGCTGTGGATTTTCAGTTTCAACAGACCAGAAGGTAGCAAGCTTCATTGGGGATTCCACATTTTTCCACAGCGGTGTTTCACCATTAATCAATGCCGTTCACAATAAGCATAACTTTGTTTTGACAGTTCTGGACAATAGGATTACAGCAATGACCGGAGGCCAGCCAAACCCTGGAATTCCTGTTGACGGAATGGGCGATGAGGCTCCTGAAGTATCCATCCGTAAATTGGCTCTCGCATGCGGATGCGATTATGTGCGTGTAATCAATCCATTCAACTTGGATCAGGTTGTCAAGACTTATAAAGAGGCATTTGAAAGAAATGATACTGCAGTAATCATATCAAAAGCTCCTTGTACTTTAATCAAAGGTTTAACTAAAAAACCTCCTGTTGAATTCATTGAAAGTAATTGTAATAACTGTGATAAATGTGTAAGCGCTCTTGCTTGTCCGGCCATTTCAAAAATCAATGGAAAAATCACAGTTGACAAATCCCAATGTGACGGATGTAATGTATGTATTCAGGTTTGTAAGTATGGCGCTTTAGAGGTAGGTAGGTGATAAAATGGATAATCAGTATAGTATTTATATTTGTGGTGTTGGAGGTCAAGGAATCATCAAAACCTCAACAATCATCGGAGAAGCCGCAATGAACCAGGGTTTAGATGTGGTTATGAGTGAAATTCACGGTATGTCTCAAAGAGGTGGATCCGTTTCAACAGAATTAAAGATTGGAGGTTTCAATTCATCAATCATTCCCAAACAGGGTGCGGACATGCTGCTTTCATTTGAACCGATTGAAACCATTAGGGGATTGGATAAAGTCAACAGCGAAACAAAAATCGTTTACAATACCCATCCGATTATTCCGTCCTCAACTGACAAGCCGTATCCAAGCGTTGACAGCATTACCAAAACTTTAAAAGAGAATTTCAAGCATGTTCTTCCTGTTGATGGAACTCAATTGGCGATTGATGCGGGAAGCGTTTTATCATTAAACATGGTTCTTTTAGGTGCCGTTACTGCAGATGACAAGTTTCCATTGACAAAAGAGTCTGTCATTGAGGCAATGAAAAATAATTTAAAACCTAAATTCCATGAAATGAATTTAAAAGCTATTGAAAGTGGTTATAAATCTATTAAAAGTTAAAAATTTAAATACTATTTGAACTAAAGATTTAAGTAGACAATAAAAGTGTGATACTATGGCTTATAGAATTGACAACGCAATTATAAAAAAGGATAGGGATGGAAAAATTTCATTAATCGATCCAGAAAATGTTTTTGGTGATGAAGATGCTTTCATTGCAGTTAAAAGTGATGATTTAATTACTATTCAACTTTTAATCAATGCAATATTAAAAAATGATTTTAAAAGTTGGAGAGAAGTAGGTGCCATTCCTGACAACGAACCAATTAAAAGCCTATTTGTCCGCTTAGGTTATTCAAGAGAAGATATAGCTGAAATGTTAAAAGAATTCTAGCTGTCTTTTTCTTTACTTATTTTTTTTAATTTTTATCAAATTGCTTTACATTTGCTTAATTGCTTTTGTTTTGAAATATTTACTTGAAAAAACCAAGTTATTTAAGTTTATATGCTTTGATTTTAATATAAAACTTTGTATAGTCGTTTTTTAATATATTTATCTATAAACTTGGAGGTTCTTTTCATGGCTGAATTTCAAGAAGATATGTTATTTAAAAACGTTTCTGATGTAGATGCCAACATTCTTTTAGAGATTATGGGTAAAAAATCTAAAAGAACTAAGGTTTGGACTAAAGAATTAAGACATATTGACCCCACTTTTTATAAACCGGATTTGATTTTAGATTTGGACAATGAAAATCTGATAATTGAATTTCAAAGCACTGAAGTGAATGATGAATTTTCAAGAAGAGCACATTCTTATGTTGCTATTACAGATCAAAACAAGAAAAATGATAAGGAAGTAAATTTGTCTGTATTAAGCACTGCTGAAGATTCTAAGATAATTGAATATAAATACAATAGATTAAATGTATTTAAATATGAAGTGGAAGGGCTAAATAATCTTAATGGTGAAGAAATTATAAATAATGTTAAAAATAAACTAAAAAATAATGAAATTCCTAATGGTAAAGATATAATATTGTTGTCTTTAGTTCCATTAAGCAATAAAGGAAAAAACATAGTTGATTATATCTATAGGGTCATAAGGATTCTTTTCAAATTAAAAAATTTAACTATATCTCAAAAAGATTTAGCATTTGGTATAATGTGGTTAACTACAGACAAATTTGTTAATGATTCATTGGAAAGAAATATTATCTGTGATTTGTTGGGTGGTAGAATGAGTTTAATTCATGAATATGGTGAAAACAAATACAAAGAAGGTAAAGATGAAGGTATTGAGCAAGGTACTGAACAAATTATTTTAGATTTATTGAAATCTGGCGAAAAACCGGAAGAGATTGCTCAAAAAACTTCAATATCTTTAGAAAAAATCATTGAAATCAAGGAAAAATACCTGTAAATAATATTTTCATTATTTTCTTTTTTTTCATCGGGAAAATATTCTCAAAATCAAAAAAAATAGATGGGAAAAATAGTTAAATTAAATTAAAAAAATAAGAGTAGAAAAGAATATAATCTTTTCTATAATTCTTTAATATCGTTTTCATCTAAAATTCTGACATTGCTTTCATTTAGTGCTTCGATAGCCTTTTCCATATTTTCCAATCTCATAACTACAATAGCTTCATCGGTTTTGCTGCTGACGAATGCATATAAGTATTCTAAGTTAATGCCTTTTTCATCGAATACTGACAATGTTGAATTCAATCCATTAGGTTCATCTGGAACCGCTAAAATAATCACTTCATTTTCTTTTACAATAAATCCATCTTTTTCAAGAGCTTCTATTGCTTTTTCATTATCAGAAACGATTAATCTTAAAATTCCATATTTGCTTGTGTCAGCTATTGAAAGAGCACGGATATTAATGTTTGACCTGCCTAAGGTATCAATAGCTTTTTTAATTCTTCCCTCTTTGTTTTCTACGAAAATTGAAATCTGTTTGACTGCCATGTTATCACCTCTCAAAGTCCCTTTCATCGATTACGCGAACAGCTTTACCTTCACTTCTTGGAAGTGATTCAGGTTCACAAATGGTTACATCCACTCTAATTCCGGTTTCGGATCTGATTGAAGCTTGGATTTGTTTTTCCACTTTTTCCATTTCTTTCATTTCATCGAAGAACAGTTCTTTTGAAGCTTCCACCTTAACTTCCACTTCATCTAAAATGTCAGGTCTGGTTACATGGATTAGGTAGTTAGGGCTTGCTCCACTAACTTTGAGCAATGCCTTTTCGATTTGTGATGGGAATACCATAACACCTTTGATTTTAAGCATGTCATCGCTTCTGCCTGTGATTCTTGTCATTCTGACGGTTGTTCTTCCACATTCACATTTTTCGCTGATGAGTGAAGTCAAGTCTTTTGTTCTAAATCGTAAAATAGGCATTCCGGTTTTGGTCAATGAGGTCAGGACAAGTTCCCCTTTCTCGCCGTAGTCTAAGGTTTCGCCTGTTTCGGAGTTGATGATTTCCGGGTAGAAGTGATCGTCTTGTATGTGCATTCCATTCTGCTCATCGCATTCCTGAGCAACACCAGGACCCATGACTTCTGTCAAACCGTAGATGTTGTGGGTTTTGATTCCAAGGGATGTTTCAATTCTTTTTCTCATCTCGTTGGTCCACATTTCCGCTCCATGGATTCCTGCTTTCAGATTGATGTCTTCAAGTGGAATTCCTGCTTTTTCCCTTGATTCTCCAAGATACATTGCATAGGAAGGAGTGCAGGTCAAGATATCACTTTGGAAGTCTACCATTGTGTCAAGTTGTCTTTGGGTGTTTCCTGCGGAAATCGGGATTGTGATTGCACCCATTTTATTTCCTCCGTGGTGGATACCGAATCCTCCGGTAAAAAGACCATATCCGTATGCATTTTGGATGATGTAGTCTTTCTCAGCACCTGCCATCTTAAGTCCACGTGCAATGCATTCTCCCCAAATTTCCAAGTCATTTTGTGTGTATGCTGTCACGGTTGGTTTTCCGGTGGTTCCTGATGATGCGTGGATTTCCACAATTTCATCACGGGGAACGGCGAGTAATCCTAATGGATACGCTTCTCTCAAGTCGCTTTTTGTTGTAAATGGTATCTTTTCGATGTCCTTTAATGTCTTAATGTCTTCCGGCTTTAAGCCAATTTCATCAAAACGTTTTTTGTAAAACTCAATGTTTTCATATGCTAGCTTTACGGTTTCCTGCAGCCTTTCAAGTTGCAGCTTTTCTTTTTCTTCTTTGCCCATACATTCGGCTTCTTCATTCCAAAACATTTTATCCCTATTTTAATTTTTATAGATATGTTTAATTATTAATTTTAATTTATATATAACTATGCAAGTTTGTATAAATGTTCTTGCTATAATGTACAGATTGTCTTAAATAGATATTCAAAAGAGTATCATTGTACAAAAATGTACATTAATGTATCTTTATGCTAATATTTATATATGTATTTATACTATATATATTTGTATAATTCTTTTATATTTAGAGGTAATTATTTATGAACGTAATGATTTTATCAATTGTATTTATAATCTACATATTTGCACTTGTTTTTGTAGGTTATTATGCATACAAAAAAACCAATTCCTCTGAAGACTTTATGATTGCTGGAAAAGACACACATCCTTTCATCATGGCAATGAGTTATGGTGCGACATTTATTTCGACAGCGGCAATTGTTGGTTTTGGAGGGGTTGCCAGTCAATATGGTATGAGTGTCTTATGGCTGGCATTCCTGAACATTATCATTGGTGTATTTATAGCATTTGTATTTTTAGGAAAAAGAACTCGTAGGATGGGTCACTCTTTAGGCTCCTTAACATTCCCCGAGTTTTTAGGTAAACGTTTTGACAGTAAATTTATACATTATTTCTCAGGTTTGATTATTTTCTGTGCAATGCCGCTTTATGCAGCGGTGGTATTGATTGGGGCTGCAAGGTTCTTGGAATCCTCATTATTGATTGATTTCAGTATTGCATTGCTCATATTATCAATTATCATTACATTTTATGTATTGTTCGGAGGTATCCGTGGTGTAATGTATACTGATGCGCTTCAGGGAACCATCATGGTTGTTGCAATGGTATTCCTATTGGTATTCGTATACTGGTTGCTTGGAGGAGTCGACACTGCAAACACTGCATTGACCAATATGGTTAATCTGTATCCTGCAGACGCTCTGGCAACGGGAGGAACCGGATGGACGGCCTTCCCAGAGTTTGGAACTCCATTCTGGTGGTCTTTAGTATCCTCAACCCTTATCGGTGTAGGTATTGGGGTGCTTGCACAGCCTTCATTGATTGTAAGATTCATGACCGTTAAATCAGACAAAGAACTGAACAGGTCTGTCTTAATCGGAGGTATTTTCATTGCAATCATGCCGACTACCGCATACATCGTAGGATCACTTTCAAACGTATATTTCTATGACAAATTAGGTAAGATTGCAGTTGATGTGGTTGGAGGAAACATCGACAAGGTTATTCCAACATTCATTACAATGGCACTGCCTGAATGGTTTGTCTACATCTTCCTGTTATCCTTGATTGCAGCGGCAATGTCAACAATATCTTCACAACTGCACACTCAGGGAACAGCATTCGGTGTGGATATCTATGGGCAGATAAGAGAAAAATCCAAACAGAAATTGGATCAGGTAAGCATTTCAAGAGTGGGTATTCTGATAGCTATCATATTGGCATTAGTCATGGCTTATTCACTTCCGGGAAGTGTAGTTGCACTTGGAACCAGTCTGTTCTTTGAAATCTGTGCAGCAGCATTCCTTCCGGTGTTCCTGGGAGCTCTTTACTGGAAAGGAATTACCAGGCTTGGAGCTATTGCAGGAATAGTATCCGGAACATTGGTAAGTTTGTTCTGGATGATATTCGTATTCAAGAAAACTGCAGTGGGACTTGGAATCTGCCAATTCATCTGCGGTATGGAAACATTGATTCCAACTGCACCATGGCCGTTCATTGACGTGATGTTGATTGCCGTTCCGGTTTCTGCAATATTCACTATTGTTGTAAGTTTGCTTACCAAACCGCCTGCACAAGAGGTTATCGACAAATCATTTGAAAACATTGATGCAAAAGGAAGTGATGCATAATGATGATTTTAGGAATTGAAGACCCTTGGATTTGGGGAGTATATCTTGGAATTATCTTATCCACACTTTTATGTGTTGTTTATGGTATTGTAAACTGGAATAAGGGCGATTAGATATAACAAGAACATATGTTCTTGTTTCTTATTTCTTTTTTTTATGATGATTTTTGCTATTCCCGTTCAATAACTTTTTATATTTTTTTTTAAAGACTATTTTTCATGAATGATTTATTTGACTTTTTTACCAAATTTGAAAAAAATGATCCCGAATTTTACGAAATCTTCAGAAATTTCGCTTATGGGGAGGTCTTTGAATATTCCACATTGACTGAAAAGGAATCCATTCTGGTTACTTTGGCATCTTTGATTGCATGCCAGTCACCAAAGGCATTCAAAAAGATTTTAAGAGCCTCTTTAGATAAGGACATCACGCCTGTTGAAGTAAAGGAACTTTTGTATCAATCAGTGCCTTATGTCGGCTTTGGCCGTGCACACAACTTCTTTGGCGTTGTTACCAAAATCTTTGATAAGAAGGGAATCGAATATCCTTTGGAACCTCAGTCTAACACAACTCCTGAAAACAGGCATGAAAAAGGCCGTGAACTTCAGGACAGGTATTTCGGAGCAGACATGATTCAGATGATGAATGACAGCACTCCTGATGGCCAAAAGCATTTCAACACATTCCTTGAAGGATTCTGTTTTGGAGACTTCTATACCCGTGACGGTTTGGATGACCAGCAGAGGGAACTGATAACATTTGTCTTTCTTGCTTCCTTAGGGGGATGTGAAAATCAGCTGAGGGGCCACACCCAGGGAAACCTGTCGGTTGGAAACGATAAGGAAAAATTAGTCTCAGCAATTACAGTCATAATGCCATATATTGGTTTTCCAAGGACTTTGAATGCATTGGCGATAGTTAATGAAATTTGCCAATAAAAAAAAGAATATTAATGTTTTAAACATTAATATTTGAATTCATAGGATTCTTCAATAGCGAACATGTTTCTGAATTCTGCTGTAGCATCATTGAGGAAGAATACTCCCATTTCCCAGTTGTTGGCTTTGTATGCTTCAGCTATTTCAGGCATTAATTCAAATGCTTTTTCGACAACCGCATCATTTCCGGATAGGTCTGCAACGCCGTAGTATCTTAAGAAGTGTTCTCCGTCCCATGCGGCTATTTCAACATTTTGGTTAGCTTCCAATTGTTTGTAAACGTCCTTATGATTTCCTACTCCGAAGTAAATTTTGTCTTCGTATAATAGGTGGAAACCTAACGGTCTTACTTTTGGTTTGTCTCCGTCTACAGTTGCAAGGTAAAATACTTCTGCTTTTGTTAAAAGCTCATCTACTTTTTCAATATCTGACATTTTTACACCTCTAATTTATTATACGGTTTATATGGTTATTTAAGTTATCGATTTTCTTTATTAACTTTTATAATATCGATAAAAATTATTTATTAATATAATAGATAATATTTATCTCATTTATTAATATTTTGACTATATAAACAAAGTTAATTTAATTTTAAATAATTCATAGTTACTTTTTGCAAATTTAATATTTTTTAGAAAATTTATTAAATAACTTAGTGAATAAATATTCCTATCGAATGTCTTTTTTATTCGGGGGTTTATAATGGAAAAGAAAGTTAAAGTGATTATTCTAATATTGATTTTATTGGTTGGTTTAGGATTGGCTACTCACTTGTTTTTAACTCCTTCAAGCGTTAAGAGCGATAGCCATGAAAATATAACTGACATGATTAATAGAAGTGTGGAAATTCCATCAGGAGTCGATAATGTCATAGCAACATCTCCGCCAATGACAACCGTATTGTATATGATTGCACCAGATAAACTGAAAGCCGTCAATTTCCAATGGACTGATGATGAGTTGAAATATGTTCCAAGCCAATATGCGAATTATCCTGTTGTGGGAGGTTGGTATGGAACTCAAGACGGCAGTTATGAGGAATTTATCGCAGCGGAACCTGACATTGTAATCGAATCTATTGATGAAGGTGGCGACGGTGACTTGTCCACAGTAAATGAACGCCAAGAGAAATTCGGTTCAATTCCAGTCATTGCAGTTAAAGATACGACTAATGTCGAAAAGGTGGGTGATTCAATTTCATTTATAGGCAAGGTCGTTGGTGCTGAGGATAAAGCCAATCAGCTGAATGACTTTAACAATAAATATCTTGATATTGTTCATGACAGGTCTTCCAAATTGTCTGACAGTGATAGAAAGACTGTATATTATGCCTATGGTGATGATGGGCTTCAAACCAGTCCTTCCCATTCCACCCATGGTCAATTAATAGATTTGATAGGTGGAAAAAATGTTGCGGATTCCCTAAATCAGGGAAATACAACAAGCGGAGTTCAGGTATCAATTGAACAGGTAATCAGCTGGAATCCTGACATTATCATTACCAATGATCAGAATTTCTATGACGGCGTTTATAATAACTCAAATTGGGCTCATATAAAAGCCGTTCAAAATAAGGATGTTTATGTTTCACCGCAATCTCCATTTAAATGGTTTGATAGGCCGGTTGGTGCAAACATGATTATTGGAGTCCCATGGACCGCAAAAGTAATTTATCCGGAAGATTATAAGGACATTAACATGGTTGACACAACAAAAGAGTTCTACAGCGAATTCTATCACGTTGATTTAAGTGATGATGATGCAAAAGAGATTTTGTTAAGTTCCGGACTCAAGGAATCAAATCTATAGATGATATTCATGAATGAAGATACAAAGGAAATTATCAGTATTGTACTTTTAATTTTCCTTCCAATTTTTTTGTTTTTCGCATCTTTTTTAATTGGGCGATATCCGATTAGTCCTGTTGATGTTGTAAATACGATATTATGTCCGATATTTCCACAATTGGAGGTTTCCTCAACAATAACAACAATTGTCTTTGAAATAAGGCTTCCAAGGATTATTGCAGCCATTGTTGTAGGTGCGGCTCTTGCAATGGCCGGTGCAGCATTTCAAAGCATATTTAAAAACCCCCTTGTATCTTCAGATTTGCTGGGAGTATCAAATGGAGCAGGTTTTGGTGCAGCTCTTGCAATTATTCTAAGCGGGTCTAATGCTGTAATTCAGATTTTTGCATTTATTTTCGGTTTGATTTCAGTGTCAATTACCTATTTGATTTCAAGAGCTTACAAGGCTGGCGGAATCTTGATTTTGGTATTGTCCGGTGTGGCAATCTCAGCATTTTTCAACGCATTAATTTCAGCCATTAAGTTTATTGCAGATCCCGATGATAAGCTGCCTGAAATCGTCTATTGGTTGATGGGCAGTTTGGCATCAGTAACCATGGATAAATTGTTAATGATTCTAATCCCGATTATAATAGGTTTTGTAATCTTGCTGGCTTTAAGATGGCACATGAATTTACTTGCAATGGGTGATGAGGAAGCGCAGTCTTTAGGTTTGAACCCTTCAAGGGTAAGGTTATTGATTATAATGGGATGCACCTTGCTTACTTCGGCTGCAGTATCAGTTAGCGGAGTTATCGGATGGATTGGACTTGTCATACCTCATATGACTCGTATGGTTGTCGGTCCGGATAATAGAATCTTAATTCCAGCGTCCCTAAGTTTTGGAGCTAGCTTTTTGCTTCTTATTGATAACATTTCACGAGCAGTAATTTCAATTGAAATTCCAATAGGGATATTGACGGCGATTATTGGAGTTCCAATATTTTTATATCTACTTAAGAAGGGGTATTCAGAATGGTCTTAGATGCTAAATTGTTTGAAGTTAAAAATATTTCATTTTCATATGATGGTGATGAAATATTCTCAGATATCAGTTTTTCGATTGATAAGGGTGATGTTTTATGTATTTTAGGACCGAACGGGACTGGAAAAACAACACTGATAAAATGCCTTAACGGCCTTCATGATATTGATTCCGGAGAGATACTGATTAACGGCCAGTCTATCAAAAAATTATCATTTAGAGAAATTTCAACCCATATCGGATACATTCCCCAATCACATGTTCCGTCATTTCCATTTAAAGTTTTGGATGTTGTGGTTATGGGAAGAGCTCCTTATCTGAATTTAACGGATTCCCCCAAAAAGGAGGATATGGAAATTGCACTGAATTCCCTTAAGGCTTTAGGAATTGACCATCTTAAGGATAAGGAGTATACGAATTTAAGTGGTGGTGAAAGACAGCTGGTATTTCTGGCCAGAGTGCTATGTCAAAAACCGGATATATTGATTTTAGATGAGCCGACTTCCCATTTGGACTTTGGAAATCAAATTAAACTTTTAGAGATTATTGATAATTTGGCAAAATCAGGCCTTTCAATTATAATGTCATCACATTTTCCGGATCATGCCTTTTTAAGCTCAACTAAGGTAGCGATAATGAAAAACAAGAAATTCATTGATTTTGGAAGTCCTGATGATGTTGTAACTGAAAGCAACTTAAGAAAGGCTTATTCAATAGATGTTAAATTAATTGAACTGGATAACAACAGAAAGGTATGCGTACCTTTAAAAACAAACTTGGAATTGGATTTATGAGGTGATATGATGAATGAACAGGATTATGAAGAGCAATTAGCTAAAGCCGCTGAGTTTCATGGACATATATGTGGCGGGATAGCTATTGGGACAAAACTGGCAATGTACGGCCTTGAACTTCTTGGAATGGAGCTGAACAAAAAGCATAAAAACTTAATTGTATTTTTGGAGATTGACAGATGCATGTCTGATGCGGTCCAATCCGTAAGCGGCTGTTCTATGGGCAAAAGGACATTAAAGCAGATGTATTATGGGAAATTCGCAGCAACATTCTACAATCAGGATACTGGCGAAGCTTTAAGGATAACTGATGCTGATGCCAATAAGAAATTCAAAGACGAGGAAACAAAAGAGGAGATGATTGCTCGCTTTAGGCGCACTCCTCCAGAAGAGTTGTTCAAGGTGGATAAGGTTAAGATTGAATTGTCTCCAGGGGACATGCCGGGCAAACCTTATACTACTGCATTCTGTTCTGTTTGTGGTGAAAAGGTGTCTGATGGCCGTCATGTGCTTCGGGGCGGAAAGCCGGTATGCAGGTCTTGCGCTGAAGGTTCATATTATGAATTAATCGAAGATTAATAACATGATTCAATATTAATCTTCAAATCATTTTATTTTTAATTCTTATTGTTATTTTTTGTTATTTTTTAATATGCTAATTTTAAATTATTTTATTTTAATTTAATAAAATAATAAATTAATAAATTAATTTTTAAAAAATAAATTACTTTATTTTAATATATAAAGGTTTTTTAAAATAAAATTTAAA
>JAUNXN010000001.1:0-21618 GCA_030539795.1 Methanobrevibacter sp. | reverse complement strand
TATTTTTTAGTCAAAATTTTTTATCTAATTTTTATATAACTTATTTTAATAATTAATCTAAATAAATGGGGGTTGTTTAATTCATTAATTTATTTTTAAATAATTCATTACGATATGTTTATATATTCATGTTGTTTAATATTAAATTGTAATAAGGAATAAACTAGGTTGAAAAATATGGATTTGATGGGTGGATATTTATTGATATGTCTGATATTGTTTTCAGCCAATTTGGCGCTTTTAATGGGTAATCTCAAATTAGATAATTTCAGGGTTGTTTTTCTATCTCTAGTAAGTGGCGTTGTCACATTCGCTTTAATAAATATCTCAAGTCTAATAAAAACGCAGCTGTCATTTCTATTGGGTTATTTTACGCTTATCTTTCTGATTGTTGCCGTTGCTATCTTTTTAATAATGTTATATTATGTAAAGAACGAAGAAATGAAACTTCCAGTATATTCAATTTCAGCCATGGCAATGATTTCAGCTGTTCTGATTTCATCACAATCTGATTTGATGTTTTTTGACACTATAGCATATTCTTTGTTGGTGTTCATTGTATTTTTTGTTGTTTATCAACTTTCAAGATTATTAATGCATGCAAAAAGGCAATACCCTATAATTGTTGGGGAATTCATGTGTTTATTCGCCATATTGATGTTTATTTTTGCATTGACATACTATTCCACATTCACACTTGATTATTCAATGTTCAGTTCATTTTTAATTTTAACTCCATTGTATCAGTTGATGTATCTTTTAATTGGAATTGTTGTTTTAATGGTTGTAGGGGCGCTTTTAAATGAAGGTTATGGGGGAAATTCATGATAATTCAAGGAACTGAAACATTAACTTCATTAATTCATATTCTTTCAGAAAGTCTGTTAACACCGGTTGTTATTCTATTGATAGTATCTGTGATAATTGTCATTCTTTCATTTGGAGGATTGATTAATGAATATATCTCAAGAAAGCCAATCAAATCAAATGATTTGGAAAAGTTAATAAGGAATGTTTCATTTTCAAAAGACGTTTCAGATATGAAAAGCAAGATTGAAAATAGTAATTTATTCTCTTATCAAAAGGAGATATTGGTTAGGATAGCTAATAATTATGATATAGGCAGTGAGGCAAGAAAGGCCCTTGCCAGTGAGTTAATTTCAAGTGAAGAGACAAAATTAATTAAAAAAACTAATAAGACTGATATTCTTGTTAAAGTAGGCCCTATATTAGGTCTTCTAGGAACTTTAATTCCATTAGGTCCTGGTCTGGCCGCATTGGGCAGCGGCGACATTTTAACTCTGGCCGAATCATTAACAATAGCTTTTGATACAACTGTTACCGGATTGTCTGTCGGCGCTTTGTCATATTTGATTTCCAAATATAAAAAGCAATGGTATGAATCAGACTTAATTGATGTTGAAACTGTCGCTGAAGCCGAACTTGAAGCAATAAACAAGTGGTGATAACATGCTAAGGAAAAAAAGAAGAATTTCTTCATCAGATGATGACGACCCTATGAGTGGTTTAAACAATCTTTCAGATGCAATGCTTGTTTTAGCTTTGGGTTTTTTAATTTTTGCCATAATGGCGTTATCTGTTAATCCGGACATGATTTCCAATCAAAGTCACACGCAGGATGTTTCATCTGCCGAAACTTTCACTCAAAACTATACTGATGCCGGCGGGCTTGAAGATAACGGTTTTAGTGAAGTGGGTAAAGTGTATGAAGATCCTACCACCGGTGAGCTTGTAATGGTATCGGGTTGAAGCATGAGTTTAAATATTCGGGTTATTATCGCGTAATTCTGCGATAATTTGCCTTTTCATTATTAACATGTATTCTTTTCGATATTTTGCTTTATGATATATACTAATTTTCTTTTCGATTTTTTTGATATTTCATTTTTATTTTATCTAAATTTTGATTTTATTTGATTTTAAAAAAACGATATGAATTTATTTTTTATATTTCATAACATACATTTTATCAATTCTTGATATTTTATTTACAATATTTATTTAAAGGTATTTAGCTTGATATTATCATGATATTCAAGAATAAAATTTGTTTTATGATAGATTAATATTATTTAATGACTTAATTAAATATTGGATTGCTTAAATCAAAATTTTTATTATAAATCCTAATCTAATGGTAGGCTCTTTAAATATCAGTTAATAACATAAAAATATTTCAAAATATATTTTAAGTATTTTGAACTTGTTATTATTGAAATTAAAATATTTTATTTAAATAAAAAAATAACTGATTAAAATTAGAATGAATAATTAGAAAAAAATTTTTATATCAATTTTCATTCCGATATGAAAATATTTATATGTCAAGTGTTATAGAGATATACTTGCTATTTGCGATAATTAAATTTTAATTTAAGATAGGTGGGTGAACGATTTATGAAAGTGAATTGAAAATCATTCATCAGCGCATTTTTATTAATCTTTGATTATTGGTATTTGATATATGATAGTGTATTTTGTTAAGTTATTTAAAAAAGGAGGAAAAATATGGACTCTAAGAAAATATTATTAATTGCAATTATAGCTCTTGCAGCTATTGTCAGTATTGGTTCATGTTCCGCAGGTTGGTTCGACTTTATGGGCGGCAATGCTACTGATACCAGTTTAGATGGACAAGAAGTTCATTTGGCTGCTGCAGCTAGTTTAAAAAACGCTTTTGACAATGATTTAATCCCTATGTTTGAACAAAAATATCCTGGTGTAAAAGTTACCCCAACTTACGCTTCAAGTGGGGATTTACAAACTCAAATTGAAAACGGTTTAGAAACAGACGTATTCATGTCTGCTGCTAATAAACAGATGGACGCTTTAGTTGAAGAAGGTATCATTGACAACAGTACAAATCTTCAATTCTTAGAAAACAAAGTTGTTTTAATCGTACCTGCTGATTCCGATTCCAACATATCTTCATTCGAAGATTTAAAAAATGTTGAAGGTAACATAGCTATCGGGGATCCTGAATCCGTACCTGCTGGACAATACGCTCAACAAGTGTTAAACAACACTGGTATTTGGGATGATGTTGAATCCAAATTATCTTTAGGTACTGATGTAACAGCAGTATTAAACCAAGTAGCTCAAGGATCTGCTGAATGTGGTATTGTATATGCTACTGATGCTAACTCCACTGATGACGTTAAAGTGATTTGCGAAGCTCCTGAAGATGCTTTAGATACTCCAGTTATCTATCCTATTGCTGCACTTAAAAACTCAACCGATTCAGACGCTACAAATGCATTCATAGACTTCTTACAATCTCAAGAAGCTAAAGATGTATTCGTTGACTATGGATTTACCCTTCACGAATAGATTTGTTTTTGTGTTTGTTCATGTGAATAGTTAAATATGTTAAGAAAAATAATATATTTAACATTTATTTACATGAATAATTAATTTTATTTTTAGGTGATACGGACATGACAGATTGGTCCCCTATTTTTATTTCAATGAAAACCGCAAGTTTATCAATTTTCATAACCTTTTTCATAGGTTTGATTGTTGCTTGGGGTATTGTCAAGACTAAAAATGATTCGGTAAAAATTGTACTTGACGGTATTTTCACACTGCCTCTTGTATTGCCTCCTACAGTAGTGGGTTTCTTTTTATTGTATGTTTTTGGTGTTAGAGGACCTATTGGTAGCTTTTTTATAGACTTTTTCGCTATAAAAATTGCTTTTTCATGGCCTGCAACTGTTATTGCAGCAGTTGTCATGTCTTTTCCTTTGATGTATCGTTCCGCTCGGGGGGCATTCGAACAGGTAGATTCCAACCTACTGGATGCCGGTCGTACATTAGGAATGTCCGAGTGGAAAATTTTCTGGAAAGTCTTATTTGCAAATGCATTGCCGGGAATTATCAGTGGTGGAATTCTTGCTTATGCTCGTGGTTTGGGAGAATTCGGTGCTACCGCAATGCTTGCGGGCAATATTGCCGGACAAACCAGAACACTCCCTATGGCGGTTTATTCAGAGGTGGCCGCCGGAAATATGGGGGAAGCTTTTAATTATGTTTTGGTCATTGTTGTAATAGCATTTATAGTTATTTTTATTATGGATTTTGTTACTATACGCAAGGAAAAACAGTGGAAATGATTTATTAGATTGAATATAAATATACTTTTACGGGGAAGGATTATGGGCAATAAGTTGTTAAAAGTTAATATCCAAAAGGAACTTAAGGAATTTGATTTGGATGTTAATTTTGAATTGAAAAGAAGACATTTGGGCATTCTTGGTCCTTCTGGTTGTGGTAAAAGTATGACACTAAAATCCATTGCCGGAATAGTGGATCCTGATAAAGGCATTGTAAGTTTAACTACGGATGAAGAAAATGTCTATTTTGATTCTGACAAAAAAATTAATTTAAAACCTCAAAAGAGAAATGTAGGTTATTTGTTTCAGAATTATGCATTGTTTCCCAACATGACTGTTGAGGAAAATATTGCTGTCGGTTTAGCTAAGGGGCATGATGAAAAAACAGTGTCCGAAATGATAAAGCGTTTTCATTTGGAGGGTTTGGAAAAAAGATATCCGAGGCAATTGTCAGGAGGTCAGCAGCAGAGAGTTGCTTTAGCTCGTATATTGGCTTATAATCCTGATGTCATATTGCTTGATGAACCATTCAGCGCTATGGATACTTTCCTAAAGGAACAATTGCGTATTGAACTTGTTAATTCTCTAAAGGATTTCGATGGATTTTCTATTTTAGTTACTCATAATAGGGATGAGGCATTTCAGTTTTGTGATGAACTTATAGTATTGGATGAGGGTAAGATTATTGCAAAAGGGGATACTCATGAGGTATTTGAGAACCCTAGAAAGGTCCAGGTTGCAAGGCTTACAGGATGTAAAAATATTTCTAAAGTTGAAATAATTGATGATTATCACCTCAAGTCCTTAGATTGGGGGGTCATATTTGAAGTGTCTGAAAAAATCACGTCCAACATTACTCATATTGGAATAAGGGCGCATGATTTTTCTCCGGCTCAAAAGGATGATGTAAATGCCTTTGATACGGTCAATTCAACATTATTGGAGATGCCTTTTGAATGGGAAATAACCTTGGCCAATGGTTTGTGGTGGAAGATGGATAAGCAGATTCATGACCATGAATTCGTGATTCCGGATTATTTGAAAATTGATCCTAAAAACATAATCTTATTGGAAGAGTAGCTCGATTGTTTCCTGCAAGATACTTTAATTTTCTATTAATATTTTTACTATTTTTGATTTAGTCTTTATGTTTAATTGAATGTAACTTACATTAACATCGATGTTTCTAATTTTTGATTTAATTTTTAGTCGTGGATATATATCTCCTAAATAATTTAGGATTCAAAATGAGTTTCGGCAATGTCCATGTTAAAACTTAAAGCAGTTTTCCTGATGATTGTCAATAATTCCAATTGATTCAAGATAGGAGTAGATTATTGTCGGGCCGACAAATTTCATCCCTCGTTTCTTCAGGTCTTTGGAAATGTTTTTGGACAGTTCGGATTCGGTTTTGAATTCGGCCTTTATGATTTCACCGTCAGTAAATCCCCAAATGTATTTGTCAAAACTTCCGAACTCTTTCTGTATTTCAATGAAGATTTGCGCATTGTTTATGGCTGATGAAATCTTTCCTTTGTGGCGGATAATTCCCTCATTCTGGCGCAGCTCTTCAACCTTTTCTTCATTATAGCCGGCCACTTTTTCAACATCAAAGCCATCAAATGCCTTTCTGAAGTTTTCCCTTTTCTTAAGGATGGTAATCCATGACAGTCCCGCCTGGAATGATTCCAAAACAAGCATTTCAAATAATTCCCGGTCATCATGGGTTGGAACTCCCCATTCCTCATCGTGATATCGGATGTAGGTTTCATCATCACCAGCCCAACTGCATCGCTCGATAGTCATAGAAATAATTATTAAATGTTTAAGTTAAATATATTTCTAAGGAAATTGAAAGATTAACAAATTTTTAGATTTTGCCAATAGTGTTACGTATAAAAATCCGCATGCTAGTAATATTCCATACGTTAATGTGTTATTGGTTCGAAAGGAGTATGAAGAGGGAATTATTATGGCTAATTTAGGAATGGGATTGATGAGACTTCCGCTTTTGGATGAAAACGATTTTACAAGCATTGATTATGAGCAGGTTAATCAGATGGTGGATGCATATATGGATGCAGGATTCAACCATTTTGATACCGCATATGTTTATCATGAAGGTGCGGGGGAAGATGCTTTTAAGAAATGTGTCGTTGAAAGGTATCCTCGCGATTCATTTAAGATTGCGACAAAATTGCCGCTTTTTGTAATCACAGAGGAATCACAATTGGAACCTCTATTTGCCGAACAGCTCAAAAACTGCGGTGTTGACTATTTTGACTATTATATGCTGCACAATGTAAGCGGGTTTACCGAAACCGCTTGGAAAAACGTTGATTTGTATTCATTTATTCAAAAGAAAAAAGAAGAAGGATATATTAAGCATATTGGAATATCCACTCACGGGAATGCGGAATTCCTGGAGGAAATATTATTTGAACATCCTGAACTTGAATTCGTCCTGCTTCAAATAAACTATCTTGACTGGGAAGATGAAAACATCGAATCCAGAAAATGTCTGGAAGTTGCAAGGAAATATGATAAACAAGTAATGATTATGGAACCGTATAAAGGCGGATTTTTGGCTGACGTGCCTGAAGAGGCTGAAAAAATCATGAAGGAATACAATCCTGACAGGTCAGTCGTTTCATGGGCAATGAGATTTGTGGCCAACATTGATGATGTCTGCGTTGTCCTGACCGGTGCAAGCAACCTCGAACAGCTTGAAAACAATATTCAGGAAATAAAGGATGCAGATTCGCTGAACGATGAGGAATACAAGATACTTGAAGAGGTTTCAGAAATCATCAACAGCAACATTACCGTTGACTGCACCAAATGCAGATACTGTGTTGACGCATGTTCCGAGGACATTGACATTGCCAGACTATTCGATTTATACAATAAGCATAATATGCTTGAAAAGGATGACTGGACACAGCATGGAAACGCTTATCTGAATTATTCAAAGCTTCCTGATGTCGGAATAGCTTCAGACTGCATAGAATGCGAAGTGTGTCTTGAGGAATGCCCTCAGCAAATAAATATCCCTGAAGTTCTAAAGGATGTTGCAAAGACCTTTGAAACTGAAATCTATGGATTTGAAAATTAAATCCATTTTCTTATTTTTTTTTAAATTAAGCAAATTTTTAATAATAATTAATAATATATTTATAAATAGTTAATTTTATTGAGGATTATATTATGATACCTGGTATGAACAAGAAGCAAATGAAACAAATGGAAAGGCAAATGAAAAAAATGGGCATGAAAATGGAAGAGCTCGAAGGTGTCCGTGAAGTCATTATCCGTTTTGATGAAAAAGAATTGATTATTGATAATCCTGGTGTAAGCCTGATGAATGTAATGGGTCAGGAAACTTATCAAATTGAAGGTAAGGCTCGTGAAGTGGAGCTTGAATATGAGATTGAAATTCCTGATGAAGATATTGAAATGGTAGCTAACAGCGCAGGCGTTTCTGAAGAGGAAGCAAGATCTGCCCTTGAAGAATGCAAAGGAGACCTTGCCGAAGCCATCATGAAATTAAATCAATAGATAAAATGACTGTTATAGTGCATATTTCAGATTTGCATTGTTCCAAATCTGATTTTGATGAAGAGGTTTTTATGGAGGCGGTAAGTGAAATCAATCACTTAAAGCCGGACATGATCATTTTGACTGGTGATATAACCAATAATGGTTATTATGTCGAGTTTGAACAGGCAAAAACATATTTGGGAATGTTTGAAGCTCCATTATTCGCCGTTCCAGGAAACCATGACGCTCGTAATTTGGGTTATCAAACCTTTGAAGAGTTGATAGGTGAGAAAAGCTGGAAATTGACTGTCGGCGATAATCTTACAGTAATAGGATTGGACAGCAGTTCTCCTGATGAAAATAGGGGACATATTGGAAATCCTCAGCACATGTGGCTGGAACATCAGTTGGATGAATGCGTCATCAACGAAAACTTCTCCGTTGTTGCATTGCACCATCATGTGATATCAATTCCTCAAACAGGTCGTGAAAGAAACGTTTTATCTGATGCGGGCGATATTTTAAAGACTTTGACAACACATGAGGTTGACTTAATTTTATCAGGGCACAAGCATGTTCCAAATATCTGGAAAATTAATGACACAATTGTGGTTAATGCGGGTTCCCTATGTTCTACAAAGCTTAGAGGAAAAATCAAGAATTCATATAATGTGTATAACATCACAGACAAAGAAATAGAGATTTTTCTTAATACTGTGGGTGGAGAAAAATTTTTATTTGGCAAATATCCAAGAAATGATTTGTAACTTAAATTTAAATAATAGAATACAAAAATATATTATACTGAATTGATTATAAATTTTATTTTAATGTATAACTAGGTGATATTATGAAAGTGGTCGTAGATGCTTCTAATGTGGCGTATAATGTAAAAAACGAAAATGGACAACCGCAAATGTCTAATATCCTTGCTGCGGTAAAAGCATTAGAAGAAAGTGAAGATGAGTTTGTAATTATTGCCGATGCATCACTCCGTCATGACATTGATGATAAAGAAAGATTCTTGAAATTGCTGGAAAGTGAAAACGTCGAAGAGGTTCCGGCAGGTAACGATGCTGATCATTTTATTTTAGATATTGCTACCCGTGAAAAAGCAAAAATATTGTCTAATGATAAATTTAGGGATTATGCTGCAGAATTCACCAATATTGCTTCAATGAGAATTCCATTTGTTATTAAAAACGGTAGATTAACCTTTGGAAAACCAAAACAGCCTAAGAAAGATAAGAATATCCTTAGACACATTTGTGATGATATTATCAAAGAATTGAACTTTAAGAAATGGGAAATTTACACAGGCAAGGAAGGTTTGGAAGTTTCCCCATTGAATATTGCAAAACAGGCAATCATCCGCATTGACAATGAAAATAATGCAGAATCCAAACTTGAAAACATCTTTGCAAAAATACCTATGTTTAACAAGATTGTGGAAATGGTTGATGATGTTGAAATTGCCGCTCCCTATGTTATTTTTGTATTAGTGCATCCTAAAGATTATAAACTTGTGGTTAAAAATGCCGGAAACATTTCTGTAACCATTGCAGACAGATTAGGCCTTGAGAAAAAACCTTTAATCGCAGTTCGTAATGACTTATTCACAAAACCGGGTACTTTTGAATTGAATATTATGCTGGCTGATGAGGTAAGCGAATACTCTCCATATAATATTTTAATTCGCGTAAGCACTCATGATGAAGTATTCATTAAAAGAAATTCCAGAAATATTGCAAGTACAATAGCTGGAAGACTTGGATCTTGGAAGTTTCCTTTCGTTTCAGTAAAGCCTGACATGCTTTTAGAAAAGCCTGGCGAGTTTGAAATTGAACTTGAGAAGGGAGGAGGCTTAGATGGCTAATAGTTTAACCAAGTCGTTTATTAAGCAAACTACTAAATTAAAGCCTATTGCCGTTGGGACAAAATTTTTCCCGACCAACTCTCTTGAAACTGAATATGTTGAGTTATTCAATTCCACTCAAACTATTCTTTTTGAGCTTGAAAAGGCAGAAATCAATTCAGATACAATCCTGCAGAATCTTATCAGGGATGTTGGAGCTGAAAATCTCCCTAAGGATTATAATTTTTATGAACTGACACCAGCGGAAAATAAAATTGAAGAATACGCTTTGGTGAGTAACATTATCATGGGCAGTGACCGTTATTTCTACATTGAACTGCCTCATCCTTCCCGTTTAATCGATATTTTTGTAAAAATAATCGAAAATGAGAAAGGGGAAGTTGTTGAAAAGACAGCTACTGAGCTAATCGCTAAAATGCTAAGTAAAAATGATGCCATTAGAGTGGCCATTGAACTTATCGGAATCGGATTGTCCGAAGGGGTTCAGGTAATTTCCGCTGTAG
This sequence comes from Methanobrevibacter sp., assembly GCA_030539795.1. Classification (GTDB taxonomy): domain Archaea; phylum Methanobacteriota; class Methanobacteria; order Methanobacteriales; family Methanobacteriaceae; genus Methanocatella. Next base: position 11,566 of record JAUNXN010000001.1, on the reverse strand, counting down.
GAATGACAGGTGCCGCTTCTATTGAAAGGGCAATTCATTACACTCAAAGTGTTGGTAGCTTTCCTGGCATAGCCTTTACAAAGCTCGGCGGCGAATATGCTCTTGTTTTTGATTCCCCATTTTTACTTAAGGAATCAAAGCCGGTTGATTTGGAGAATTACCTGTTCATCGATTTGATTGATTCAACAAAATTCATTGATAAGAATGGAAGGAATCAGCTTGTGGAATTGATGAACGGCATTAAAAATTTCATTGAAACCGAGTGCGATGGAGAATTGGAAGGATATCGTGAAGGTGGAGATGATTTCATTGCCAGATTCCCATCTAAAGATTTAGCAATACGTGCAGGGCTTGATGCCGCATGGTTTGCGCTTCATAACGGTGCTAAAATTAGGGCTGGAATTGGAAGAAGTCGAAGAGAAGCCGGTGAAAGGGCACAGCTTGTTGATAGTTTAAAATCAACAGCCCCATTATCTTTGGTGGTATTTGAATTGGCAAACGGTTTGTATGCTTATAATATTCCATCCGAATTTACAAGGACATTAATCAATTTGGTTGAAAATGAAAAGGCGAAATTAATTGGTGTGTTTGCATTCGTATTTATCTTTGCATATCTGATGTCCATTTTAGGGCTTGGAATGTTTAGTTTTGTTGGGGTCATATTGGCTCTGCTTTATGCATTTATAACATGATAGATTGGATAAGAGAAAAAGTATGAGACGAAAGAAAGATGATAAGCGGGTTTTAGTTTCTCCAAGAGAAACCCGCAAAAAGGCCAATAAAAGGCAATTGTTAGGAAATAGGAACAGGCGTATCAGAAACGCCAATAACTATAATAATAATGTTAAAAAGAGTAAGACTAGCAAAATTACCCTGTTTCTTATGATATTTGCATTGGTTGCTTTTGTTGTTGGTGCTGGACTTGGAATGATCTGGAATGCGGAGGATAACACTCATGAGGCTCCTCATTGGATTAATGTTACAGAAGAGATGACAACTAATTTAAATGACACTGAACCGGTTTATTATGATGCATCAGTGGATGATGTGGATTTCAACAGCAATCAGACATTGACTGAATTGAATGCAACGTCTGAACCCTCATATTAATTTATTTTTTTGGTGATTTTTATGGATTTTATTAAAGAGTTAGATGGAGGATTTTCAGTTATTGAAAATCTCAAAGTATCTGGAGCTCGTGAAGGAAAATATGGTGTGAGCATTATTCTTTCACCAAACAGCACTGCTTCTGCTGTTTTCACTTCCAATAAAGTTGTTGCGGCTCCAGTCAAATATACAAAAAATGTACTTAAGAAAGGAATTATCTCTGCCGTTTTTGTAAACAGCGGTAACGCTAATTGTTTCACTGGCGATCAGGGTATCAGGGACTGTGAAACATTGGTTGAATTGCTTTCAAAAGATTTGGAAATTCCCAAAGATGAAATAGCTATTTCATCAACTGGAGTCATTGGTCGTGAAATGCCTATTGATATCATTTCCAAAGTTGCCTATGAATCCATTTCCAAATTGGGCAACGGGGCTGAAAACTCTCTGGCGGCTGCAAAAGCCATAATGACAACCGATACATTTCCAAAAGAATGTGCTGTTGAAGTAACATTAAAAACCGGTGAAAAAGTCAAAATTGCAGGAATTACCAAAGGAAGCGGAATGATTGCTCCGAACATGGGTACAATGCTTTCTTTCATTGTAACCGATGCGGAAATTCCATCTGATGAAATTAATAAGGCATTAAAAAAATCCGCAGACATCAGCTTTAACATGATTGTTGTTGACGGCGATGAAAGTACAAACGACACATGTTTGATGATGGCCAATGGAGCTTCCGGCGTTAATGTCGTCAGGGACGGAAAGCTGGATTCCAATTTCCAGGAAGGCTTGAATTACCTTTGCATTGATTTGGCTAAAAAAATGGCCCGTGACGGTGAAGGGGCAACTAAGTTTATCGAGGCTAACGTTTGCGGTGCAAAAAATCAGGATGATGCAAAATTGGCCGCAAAATCCATAATATCTTCAAGCTTATTTAAATCTGCAGTATTTGGAGGAGATCCGAACTGGGGAAGAATTGTATCTGCAATCGGATATTCAGGCTGTGATTTAAATCCGGATATTGTAACAATAGCTATTGCAGATGATTTGGATGAAGTTGATTTGGTTAGGAATGGTGAAATTTTAGCATTTGATAATACTCCGTACCTTGACAGAGCAGAAAAGATCATGCAGTCAAAAAATGTCACTGTCAATATTGACATGCATTTGGGTGACGGCGAGGCAACTGCATGGGGTTGTGATTTAACTTATGATTATGTTAAAATCAATGCAGAATACACAACTTAACAAAAGCTTTAAATATCTTGAAAACAAATATTTTTTTGTTATATATATAATTCTAATTTTATTCTGATTGATTGTAAGGAGGGGAAAATATGGCAAAAGTTAAAGGAACTAACAGAAGAACCAGACAAAAAAGAAGTTATACTAAACCTGGTAGTAAAAGAGGAAGAGGAGTTAAACAAACTTGGAAAAAATAATCCTCTTATAACTTTTTTTTATTATTTTAAGCTATTTTTAAATGTTATGAAATCATCATCATATTGAAAACTATTAAATACTATTTTTTAGAGATTATTATCTAGGTGATAATATGAATGGGCATAGGGCTCATGGATTTTCAAGCGTTCATTTTTTGGATTCAGATGAGATTATCGCAGAATTAAACCTTAATGGCGATGAGACTTTTATGGATCTGGGTTGCGGCGATGGTCACATTGCTATAAAAGTTGTTGAAGAATATCTTCCTGACGGTACAGTTTATGCGGTGGATGTTTATGATGCGTCTATCGAAGACATGGAAACATACAAACAGGAAAATAATATTGAAAATTTAATTAACATTGAAGCTGATGTTACCAAAGGAATTCCCGGCGTTGAGGATGGTTCCATTGATGTCGTTTTAATGGTCAATGTATTCCATGGATTTAAGGCATCAAGGACAATGGATGAGGCCATTGATGAATTTGCAAGAATAATCAAGCAGGATGGCAAGATTGCAATCATGGACTACAAGGCGTGGGAAGTTCCAAAAGGACCTCCAACCGCATTCAGAAGTTCTCCAAGTGAATTGGAGGAAATCTTCAGTAATCATGGTTTAAAGATGACATATTTAAATGAGGAAATCGGTGAAGATATTCCTGAAGGAAAGTCTCACTATTTCATAGTATTCCAAAAAGAGTAGATTTTTGGGTTTAAATTCCCAATTTTCTTTTTATATGCATATATTTTAACATCTCTGATTAAATAATTCCAAAGTTTCTCAAACAAAAAGTAAAATTTAATTATATTATGTTAAAATTATTATTAATTCTAAATGGAGGGTTTAATCATGACAAAAATGGATATTGAATTTAGCGATGAACAAATTGAAAAAATTGAAATTTTAAAATCCAATGGTTTTTCTGTTGGTGATGCAATCGACCTTCTTTTTAATATTCAAAAGGAAATTAAAACTCAAATTGAAGAAAATGACCCTGATGGAGACATATTGGAAAAAATACAAAACGCTGATTTTGACATAAAGATTAAAGCAGAAATACTTGAAAATGAGGACAAAAGACATGTTTCCTATGATGAGGCAATTGAAGAGGTTAAACAGAATGTGAAATGGTCTGATTTCTTTAAATTTTAATAATTTAATATTTTTTCCTTTTTTTGAGGTTGATTCATAATTTTCGGGTTAAGTTTTTTTTCTTGATTTTAGATGATGTAGCACAAATCACTATTTTTTTAATTTTCCATGCGGTAAACAAATCAAAATTAAACAAAAACACAAATTTTAAGCATATGCAATCAGACACAATCTAAAAAGAATTACAATGAATTAAACATGAAAAATATAAAAATAAAAAAAGTAAGGGGTTTCGATATTTAGTCGTTTGCTAAATTATCGAAGTATCCTTGGATGAATACGACTGGTGTTCCTTTGTCTCCGGAACCGCTTGTCAAGTCACATAATGATCCGATTAAGTCGGTGAGTACTCTTGGTGTTGTTCCTTCGGTAATCATTTGTCCAGTTAAGTCAGCATCCTTTTCTCTTATTTCTTCTTTGATAGCTTCTTTCAATTCATCGCCTTTTAAGTCTGCGAACTTATTGTCGGAAACGTATTTTAATTTGATTTCGTTTGGATATCCGACTAATCCATCGGTATGTGCTGGTGAAACGACAGGGTCTGCTAATTCCCAGATTTTTCCGACAGGATCTTTGAATGCTCCGTCACCGTAAACCATTACTTCGATTTGTTTGCCGGTGAGGTCGATTAATCTTTTTTGAACTTCTCTGACTAATGTGTCTCCTGTTTTTGGGAATAATTTTAATTTTTCTTCTGTTGCTTTGTTGGAACCGAGCAATCCGTAGTCTGGGTTGCAGCCTGAATCTCCGATAGGTTCGGTTAATATTTGATGTAGGCCGTATACGTTGGCTCCGTATGATTTAAGTAATTTTGTGGTTTTTTCTCTTGTATGGATATCGCAGGTTAGGACTTCTTCGGTGTATTTGAGAATTGTTTTTACATCGTTGGAGAAGACGAATTCGACTTCACAGTCTTCGCTTTCAATCAGTTCCCTGTAAAAGTCAATCATGTTTATTCCGGTGAATGGATGTTTCCATGAACCGAAAGTTTCGTAGTATTCTTTTTCGCTGATTACGCTTCCGAGGTGGTAATCGCTTTTTTCTAGGATTTCTTCATCCATGATTCCGTTTCCTACTTCGTCTGCAGGGAATGATGTTAATAATGTGATTTTATCCATTCCTCTTGCAATACCTTTTAGGATAATGGAGAATCTGTTTCTACTTAATATAGGATTTACCACTCCAATGTTTTTGGATGGGAATTTGTTTTGCACATCCTGTGCAACATCGTCCACAGTCACGTAGTTTCCTTCTGAGATACCTACAACAGCTTCTGTAATTGCAACGACGTCCTTGTCTTTGAATTCAAATCCTTCGCTTTCTTTTGCAGCCATAAGAGAATCTACAACTATAGTTGCCAAATCATCATTTTCTTTAATAATTGGTGTTCTTATTCCACGTACAACAGTACCAACACATCTCATTTTTTATAACTCCTAGTTACCATCAATTTGTAATTGGGATAAATTTCAATAACCCATATATTTTATATTTTTTTAATTATTTATATGTTAAGATTAATTTTCAAAAGATGAATGAAGATGTCATAATCATTTTTTTCTTGAAAATTATTAAATACTATCTTTTAATAAAATATTATCTAGATGAATTTAAGGTGATATTGAGGATGTTATTGGAAAACATCCCTGTGGTGGTAAATCTGCCATAGTTGATTTCAATCCAATGGGGCGGTCTTGGGTCCGCAAATGGAAATGAAATGCTCACCGGATGAACCAAAAGATATATTTAACCTATATATTTTGAATTAAGGAGTAATTGTAATGATTTTTGCAGCAATTTTGGCGGGAGGAATTGGATCAAGAATGGGAGGTACAGACATTCCCAAACAGTTCTTAACCTTGGGCGATAAGCCTGTTATTGTTCATACTATTGAAAAATTTGTAATTAATGAAAAAATTGACAAAATCATTGTTTTAACACCTGAAAATTTTGTCAATCATACTAATCACTTAATCGAAAAGTACATTCCGAATGCAGAGGATATTGTTGTCATTGAAGGGGGGCAAACCCGAAACGACACTCTGTTGAACAGTATTGAATACATTAAGGAGAATTTTGGAATCGATGATGAGTCAATAATTATTACCCATGATTCCGTCAGGCCTTTTGTAACCCACAGGATAATTGAAGATAATATTCAGGCGGCAAGAAAGTATGGCGCATGCGATACTGTTGTTCCTGCAACTGACACTATTGTTGAAAGCATAAACGGCGAGACCATTGAAAGCATTCCTGTGAGGGATTATTATTACCAAGGCCAAACACCACAGAGCTTTAAAATAAAGACACTTTTCAATTTAATCAACAGTTTGACAGAAGAAGAATCCAATATACTTACAGATGCATGCAAAATCTTCACACTTAAGGATGAAGATGTACATCTGGTTGAGGGCGAAGTGACAAATATTAAGATTACATACCCTTATGACCTAAAATTAGCTAATACAATACTAGAGGATATTCATGATTAATATTGTTTACAGATTAAAGTCTCCGAAATTTTTTGAAGAGGCAATTGACGAAATCGAATTGGACGGCGTTATTGTCAGACCAACTTATCTTTCAATTTGCCAGGCGGACCAAAGATACTATCAGGGTTCACGTCCTTCTGAGATTTTAGAGAAAAAATTGCCGATGGCGCTGATCCATGAAGGAATTGGTGAAGTCGTATTTGATGATTCCGGAGAGTTTGAATCTGGCGATAAGGTTGTAATGATACCAAATACTCCATTGGAGGATGATGTCTGCAGATTGAATTATTCCTACAGCTCCAAATTCAGGGGCAGCGGATTTGATGGATTCACCTCTGATTTGATTAAATTGGACTCAGACAGGGTCGTCAAAATACCTGATGATTTTGACCCTCAGGTTTCTGCGTTCATTGAACTGATTTCAGTAGCATACCAGGGCATTTCTAAATTTAATGAAGTTGCAATAACTCCAAAGGATATGCTGGGCGTATGGGGCGATGGCAATCTGGGTTTTATCACAGCTCTTCTCTTAAAGGAAAAGTTCCCAGAGTCCAAGGTGCTGATTTTTGGAAAACACCTGGACAATCTTAATTTATTCTCTTTTGCCGATGGCGTTTATCAGATACACAACGTTCCTGATGATTTGGCAGTAGACCATGCCTTTGAATGTGTTGGTTCAAGCGCATCACAATCCGCCATTGAACAGATAATTGATTTGATCAATCCGCAGGGTACAGTAAACTTGTTTGGCGTAAGCGAATATCCGATACCTGTAAACACACGTATGGTGCTGGAGAAAGGATTGACTATTCAAGGAAACAGCCGGTCTGAAAGGGAGGATTTTGTGGGAGTTGTCGAAACCCTCAAGCAAAATCCTGAATTATTCGAGTATCTGGAGAAACTGGTTACCAACATATGTGAAATAAATTCTTTAAATGACCTGAAAGAAGCCTTTGATAAGGATTATATTTCTGCGTTCGGCAAAACCGTCCTGAAATGGAATAAATAATCAATAGGAAAACTTATTAATTATTTTAAAACATTCTTTTCTAAAATAGTTCCTATCTTCTTTTTTACAGCTCAATGGAATGATTTTAAGCATTTCAATATCCTCCAGGTCAAGAATCCCTCCGTTGGCCAGTTTGGATTTGATTATGTCAAGTGCAATCTGTGAGAGATTCTCTTCAATGGCTGCCAATTTTATTGTAAAATCGGCTTCGGATTTAATTTCAAATTCCCTAACGTATATGTTGATTGAATTCGGACAGATGACATATATCGAAATCTTCTTGTTGTTTTTTTCATACAATGCTTCAGCAAGTTCAACATACTTTACAAGTTCCTCCTCTGTAAAGTCTTCAAATTGGAATTCCAAATCGATGATTTCGTAGTCTTCGGTAATAAAAAGTTCCCCTTCCTGATGTATGTCATCATCAAGTCTTAAATTTTGGATTGGGAGATAACATTTAATTTCACGCGGGTCATTAAATGTTTCCTTTATAATTCTTGCTTTTGTCATGAAATCTTGTTCTTTCATTGTTTAACCTCTGCAATTTTTAATTTGCATTGGTTATATTTAATTTAAAGATTTATAAATTAGTAAGTTATTTTTTAAAGCAATTTAATAAGGTTAAATCAATTTTAACAAGATTATGTAAGATTGTGGTGTGATGATTTAAAAAAAGTGAATGGAATTAAAAGTTAAAGAACTCTTAATTTCCAAATCTTGCTCTTGTTCGTCTAATTTCGTATCTTGCAAATAGGTAGTTGATTACACTGGCTATTGCTCTTCCGATACATAATCCGAGCCAAATACCGACAAGGCCCCAATGAAAAATGAATACGAACAGATAGATTAGCGGAACAACAAATATGATTTCCCTCAGTATTGTAAACATTAGGCTGTATATTCCTTTTCCGATTCCCTGATAAAAGAAGCTTGAAGGTATTCCTATACCTGTCAGGATTAGGCATGGGCAAACCAATTGGAGATATTCCGCAATTCCCGGAACCAGATTGGCGGTTTCGGGGGTGTATGCAAATATTGTGGCTAATGGAGTTGCAAATGTTATCAGGATTAATGTAATCACGGTTCCCAATGCCAAACCAAATTTGACTCCGTACATATGTGTTCTGGACAGATAATCCCCATTTCTTGCACCATATGCGCTTCCGGCCACTGCAATCACTGCAGATCCGATAGCTGTTAAAGGCATTATTGCAAATAGGTATAGTCTCTGGCCGGTGGTGAATGTAGCTATTCCATAATCTCCTCCAACCATTGAAATCACAATCAGGTAGATGGACATTGCAATCGCCATAATCAGCATGTCGAGCGCTGATGGGATTCCGACTTTCAAAATGTCTTTTGCTAATTTTGAGTCAAATTTAAAGTTTTTAAGGGTAACATCGATATAAGTGTCCTTTTTAATTAAAATCCAGTATAGGATTATCATCGCTGAAATGGCGGAGCTGACAACTGTTGCAAGTGATGCTCCCGCTGAGCCCAAACCGAAAGTGTAGATGAATATCGGGTCAAGTGATGCATTTAAAATGACTGTGGCAACCACAACATACATTGCACGTTTCATGTCCCCTTCCCCACGGAGGATTCCGCTGCAGCCATTTCCAAACATCAATGCAATCAGACCTAAAAACAATGGTGTAGCGTATGCTATCGCTTCATTCAATGTTTGTCCGGTAGCGCCATAGCTTCTAAGCAATGGTTCCTGTATTATGATAAATATGATTGACAAAACAATTGATGAGATTAGAAAGATAAATAATGACTGTGTTGCTGATTTTGTTGCCATTTCCTTGTTTTTCGCTCCGATAAATCTTGAGATGCTGCTTGTTGCACCGTTTCCAAGTCCGACGCTTGCTCCGTTCAACACCATAAATATCGGCGTTACAAATCCAATTCCTGCAATGGCTGTCGGACCAAGTCCGGCCACCCAGATGCCGTCAACTATGTTGTATAAGGCAGTCAAAATCATGGATATCATAATTGGAATTGCCAATTTCTTAACGGCCTTTTCAGGCTCTCCCCTCATTAACTCTACATTCTTGTTTGCCATATCAATCCCATCTTTAATTGTCTTTAAGTATTTCCTCGCTTTTTCTGGCTATTTCTATTATCTGGGTTTTTGTCTTTTCATCCAGTTTGTCAATTCCCACTTTCTTTTCCCATTCTTTCAAATCATTTTTCAATAGTATAGCCAGTTTTTCTCCTTTTTGTGTTGTCTTTAAAATATATTTTCTTCTGTTGTTTTCATCGATTTTTCTTTCCACATATTCCTTGTCTTCTAATTTTCGCAATGCTTTAGCTATTGTTCCTTTGCTTTGACCAAATATGTTTGCCAAGTCATCCTGAGATAGGTTTTCGCATTTGTGTATTTCCATCAAATAGCGGCCTTCATGGGCCATATCTATGCCATTTGGATTTTTCATGGAATATTTCAGCTTGTTTCTTGAGATATGGTGAATTAGTGAAATGAATGGCATTGCATCAAATTTGTCGGTTTCATTGTTTTTTTTGGTCATGATTTCATCTGTATTTCTTTGAGATATTTGATATCTAAAGTTACATTGTCGAGGACAATATATAAATGTTTCCGAGGAAACTGTTTATTGATAAACAATAATCTTTGAAATTGTTTATATGTTGGGTTGTTAATATCTATTAGTAGGTGATATTGTGGATTATGAATCTGTAATTTCTGAGAAATTTCCAAACTATGATGTGGAGGTCATCACTCCTGACGTTTTTGAATTGGAAGACCTGATTGAATACATCACTGATGATATTATAGTCTACAAGCCGTATTCCCTTTTCGTATACAGGCATATGATCAGATTCATGATGAATGTGGGTCATAGGGGTAAAATCTACTATTTGGATGGTTTTTCAGATGATGATTTAAAGTTGATTCATGCGGGCCTTTTAAAGTTCACATGGAAAAACGATGTCAAGATTAACCTGTTTAAACATTCAAATCCTGACAGGGATGTTCTGGGCCTTTAATTTTATGAAATAAACTAGAAGATTTAATCAATTCTGGAATATCTGTTATTCCGTCTACTGATTTTTATGATGCAATATTTCAAAATAAAATATAAGTAAGATTAATTCAATAAATTAAATAGATGAGCACTATTATTGAATTTAAAAATGTGGTAAAGGAATATAAATCTGGAGACCATATTTTAAAAGCTATGGATGATGTTAACTTTACAATTGAAGAGGGAGAATTTGTTGTAATCCTAGGGCCTTCCGGAGCAGGAAAATCAACTCTTTTGAACCTATTGGGAGGTCTTGACTCAGTAACATCAGGCAAAATCATTGTAAATAATCAAAATGTGGAAATTTTTGATGATAATCAGCTAACCGAATACCGTGCAAGAAATGTCGGTTTCATATTCCAATTCTACAACCTGATTCCGAATTTGACCGCACTTGAAAACGTTGAATTGATGAGGGATATTGTGGATGAGGACATTGACGGACTTGAAGTTTTAGACTCTGTCGGACTGAAAAACCATGCAAATCAGTTCCCGGCACAGTTGTCCGGCGGTGAACAGCAAAGGGTATCGATTGCAAGGGCTGTTGCTAAAAAACCAACAATGCTTTTATGTGATGAGCCAACAGGAGCATTAGATTCAAAAACAGGTGTGATGATTTTAAAGCTGCTTCAGGACATGAGCAATGACCAAAATACTACTGTCATAATTGTAACTCACAATGCGATACTTGCCGAAGCCGCTGATAAGGTAATCAGAATTAAAAACGGCCAAATTGAAAGCGTGGTCATTAATGAATACCCTAAAAAGGTAACTGATTTAGAATGGTAATGGTGCGTTCTATTTATAGAGGCTCGGCCAATCATTGGAAAAATTCATCACAGTACTCGCAGTAGTAATTGCAGGTCGAATCACAGCAGTTCCCGATGATGATTTCACCGTTCAGGGAATCGATGGCCAGTTCATCTGTCGGTTCGCCGTGAAATACTTTTTTTAATTTTCTTTCACATTTTGGACAGGTTTTCATATGATGTAATTTATATTAATTATGAATTTTAAATATTAGTGTAGGTGTTAATTATGATGATAAATGTTGGTGCCGAATTCGGCACACACTTGGAATCAAGTGATATTGCAGTCGAATTGATTGATATTTTAAATAAGTTGCCTGCCGAAGAGTTCATCATTGATTTTAAGGATGTGACTTTTGTCACTATGAATTATGCACAAGCTTACTATAATGCTAAATATCAATCTTCAAAAAGGATTTCCGAGATAAATCTCTCCGATGAAATCATAGTTGTTATGGGTGCGGCTGATGAGGCATGCAATCCATAATCTTATTTTTTTT
>JAUNXN010000128.1 GCA_030539795.1 Methanobrevibacter sp. | reverse complement strand
GGGTTTGCGGTTAATTTCATGTCATAAGCCTTAAAGTTTGAAAATACTACACATTTTTCTCTTGCACGTGTAATCAATACGTTGAGCCTTCTTTCACCACCGTCCTGATTTAAAGGACCGAAGTTGAGTGACATCTTTCTGTCCTGGTCGTAACCATAGCCCACACTAATCAGGATAACGTCCCTTTCGTCCCCCTGAATGGTTTCAAGGTTTTTAACGAAGAATCTTTCTTCCTTATTGTCTGAGAATAACGGTTCGAATTCAGGCCTTTCCTTACGCTTTACCTCTAGGGCTTCCAAAATTGCATTCTTTTGAGCAACGGAGAATGTTCCGACACCTAAACTTTTTGTATCGCCGTATTTTTCAAAGTGATTGAATATCTCTTCAACAACATCTTCAGCTTCAAGAGGGTTTGCTGAAGACGCTCCCCTGAGATAATATGTATTCGGATTATAATGGAATTTCAAACCTAATTCTGGGTCATTGTGGGAAGGTGAAGGATAAACCAGTAAATCATCATCATAAAATTCCCTGTTTGAAACCGTAATCAGTGATTCATGGCGGGACCTGTAGTGCCATTTAAGCATTTTGACAGGGAATGACAACTTGCACAAATGCAATATGCTTTCCATATCAAGTGATGTAGCCTCTTCCTCATCGCTTTCGGCATCGGACATCTGGTCGAAAAATGAAGTAGGAGGCAATTGCTGAGTATCTCCCATGACAACTGCTGTTTTACCTCTCATGAATGCACCAAGCGCATCTTCCGGTTTTACCTGACTTGCTTCGTCGAAAATGACCACATCAAACTGCAGTTCTTCGTTTGTAGGGTCCAGGTATTGGGCAATTGACAATGGGCTCATCATGAAACAAGGCTTGATCTGCTTAATCATTCCGCCGGCCTTTTCCAGGAGCTTTCTGACTGGCATGTGTCCGCTTTTTCTTGTGAATTCACCGGCAAGTATCTTGGCCTGAGGGTTTTCGGTTCCTCCGAAGATTTTTGGAATGTTGCTGTTCAGTCTTTGATAGATTCTTTTGCGGTTTAAAACCAGAATCTTTTTGTCCAGATCCTTGAATTCACGAATCCTGTTTTCATGAAGCTCACCTACAAAGGTGGCCAGTTCATGATTTTCAACAAATAATATGTTTAATAATGAATCTGCAAAGTTTCCTTCAACCAATGCTTCGATATCCTCTTTTTTAATGTTTCTCTTTTCAATTGAATCAACAAACATTTTTGCATTTGAGCTTTTGAGCGCATTTTTGGTATTCAGGTATTGAGACCATAGATGTAAGCTTGACAGCTGTCCTCTCCAGTTGTACAGCTGTTCCTGCCATGCTTCAAACGGAACATCGCCGGTTTCCCTTTTAAAGATTAATTTGCTTCTAGGGTTTAGCTTATCCTTAAGTCTTGAAAGCACACGGACGAATTCCTCGCCGGCATCGATATACTCTGCAAGGTCCCTTTCAGGCTTGATGTCAAACAGGTCCTTACTCATCAGGTCAATCGTATTTTCAGAAAATGTTCCTTCGCGCACGAGTGCTGTAAACTCATTCATCCATTTTGCAATGGCCTTCAGGTCATTCACATTAGCATTCAGATGCCAATATCCTCCGTAATACTTTTGTCCCAGCGCTTCATTGGCCTCGAGGTTTTTCCTGATTTTGATTACTGCCTTCGCTTCCTGCAAATCCCTTACTATTTCATCAATGCTATCCGGTACGGGCACTGCATAGTATCTCTCGACAAGTTCTATGTGCTGCTTGTTGTTGAAGAATCTGAATTTTTTATGGGAAATGTTTCTTAACTCATATATTAGCCTGTCAATATCTGCCTGGAAAATACTTTGATTGAATTTAGTTAGAATTCCTGCGTATTTTTGATACCTTTGAAGCTCCTGTATCAATTTAAATGCATCGTCATTGTTATTATTCCAGGCTCCTGATTTGATTATGGATCCGTCAATGAGTTCCGCATTCTGGGACTTGATAATTTCAAATGCTGAAAGTGAATTCTGGAATTCATTTAATGTATTCGGCTGCTTGATTCCGTAAATGTCATAGACCCTTCCCCGCTCGACCATGAAATTGTCAAGGGCAAATAACGTATCATTAATGAGCATTTCAATTTCCCTTAAGTCAGCCGGAAGCAGGCTTTTCGGTGCGCATTTGCTCCATGGATTTTCCTTTGAAATGGTCTGATAAAGCTCAGCCAGGTTTTCCAAAGCTATTTTCATGTCATCCAAATCCTTTAGGGTGATGGATTCGGGACTCTGAAACCTGACCAATGGCATTATTGTTCCTTTAGTAGCGAAATGGTCGTCCGCTGATTCCTTCATACCATATAACTGGAATGCAGAAAGATTTACGGCAAATACTGGCTTATGAATAATTTGAGAATAGTCATCAAGCTGGCGGCGCAATGTCTCAAGCTTTCGAATGGTCTGGTCAATGTTCAACGGCTCCTGAGACCTTACGTTTGTCGCTTTCTGCAGATCCTTCAGGAATTTCTTACGTCTGGTCTTATGTGAATGCAATTCCAGGACGAACTTGCCCAATCCGACAGCGGTCAGCCTGTCCTTTACCACATCAAGCGCAGCCATCTTTTCTGATACGAATAAAACTGATTTTCCTTCGGCCAAAAGCTCGGCTATTAGGTTTACGATTGTTTGGGATTTACCTGTTCCCGGCGGTCCTTCCACTACCAGGTTTCTTCCGGCCTTGACATCCTGAATGGCTGCAATCTGAGATGAATCGGCATCCAATACCTGATACATTGTTTTATATTCAAGCCTTGAATCGATGTCCTCTTCCCTGAACGCTTCCTGGTCATTTTTAGCGGGATTGAAAATTGCCTGAATCAATTCATTTTTGGTCAAATCCACATTGTCGGCCCATGCTTCGGGGTTCAGGTCATTGTACATTACGAATTTTGTAAAGCTAAAAAAGCCTAAAGCGACATCGCTGTTGACTTGCCATCCGTCCATCCTGCTGACTGCCCGGCGGACGCTTGCGATGTAATGGTCAATGACTTCACCATATCTTTTGAATTCAAAGTTGGGAAGCTCAATGCCCGCTTCCAATAGCTTGGCCTTAAGTGAAATGTTAGTCTGAATATCCTCTCCGGTCCATGAAAGGTTGAATGACTCTCCAACCTTCTTACGTTCCATTGAAACTGGAATCAACACTAAAGGAGCCTTGTTTTTCTGTCTTGGCTTTGACTTGTCTTTCCATTCCAAGAATCCTACCGCCAAGTATAGAATGTTATATCCCTGCTCCTGAAGCATTGTTTTTGCTTGGTTATTTATGTAATATAATCTTTTTTGCAGTTCCTTTGGGGTCAAATCGGTAGCTAACTTCTTGTCTCCTTCCGAAAACTTTGAAAAGTCAAAGGGAATGTGGTCCCATACTGAGGACTTGTCCTCCTTCTTGTCCTTTTTATTTGCCACAAAATACATCTTATGCTCTTGCAGGACCAATGTTTGAAAAAGGTTTACGGGAGACTGATTTACTATGGTAATGGTTTTGGCTCTTGATTTAAAGTTAAGAAGCTGATTTCTTAAAGTTAAGTCCAATAGCTCCTTACGCAGATTTTTAAATTCCTTTTCGATTATATTTGATGATTTGTTTAACATGATGACCCTTTGTAGTGTTTAAAAAATTCAGAAATACATATTTAATTATAATTATATTAATTAATAAAGTTTTCTAAACAAGGTAAATTTAACCAAAATCTATTGAAAATCAAAAATAAATATTTAAAAAAAGTAATGAAAGTAAAATATGATTTTCAATTATTCGCTAGATTTATAAGGTCCAAAATTTTCAATTTTCTTACTTGCAATGTGTGATGCGAAGTTTCCTGCCATTTCAGATGATTTGTGAATTAATTTGTGGCTGACATATGCCGCCATGAATGTATCTCCGCA
>JAUNXN010000127.1 GCA_030539795.1 Methanobrevibacter sp. | reverse complement strand
CTGCTTCTACAACTGGTTCTTCCTCAGTAACAACAGGTTCTTTTTCTATTTGTGAAGATGTAACTTCGACATCATCAGATGTGTTTGAAACATCGTAATTGATGTCTGTTCCTTCTTCCTCATTTTCTCCTTTAAATAAGGATTTAAGACGATTTATTATAGACATTGAAAACACACCTCAGATTTTCATAGGATTATCTCCTCTAATCTATACTAATAATCTTTAAAAATACATATATAAAGGTTACTAAATTTTTGAAAGGTGTAATCTAAATGTTTACACTAAATGAAAAATTTATATTAACCTAAAAAACAAAAATTAACATAACGATTGAATAGGATAGACATAAATGATAAAAAAATTCGAAATCAAATCACATGACGGACCAGGACGAATCGGAAAACTTGACGGCGAAATGACACCAAAATTATTCTTCAAAGATGAATTGAAAATAGCCCCAAGCGAAGGATCAGCACATAATATTGACCGTGAAATCGCTGAATTCAATGTATCTGAAACATTAAGGCTTGCAGAAGAAAATGTCGATGATTGTGATATTGCAGTAATCCAAGGTTCCAAATACATTGACTTAAGGGTTGAATGCCTAAAAAGATTAGAGGAAATCGGATACAATGGATTCATAATAGCAAATGGTGATGCACTGTTAACCAATTTTAGAGACCTTGTTGAAGTTATCGTTTCACTTAAAAAAGAAGCTAAAAAATCAAGTTATTTCATCTTTCCATTTGCAGAACTTTCATTCATGCCCATTTTAGCATATATGGGAATCGATGGATTTTTAGCCGATGCTGCAAATTATTACAGTTACTTGAATGTCCTTCAAACTCCAACAAAAGCATATGATTTGAATATCTATCCCATTTATGAAAACATTTCTCAAAAGGATTTGGAAAAGAAAAATCTTGAAAATATGGAATTTGTAATTAAGGAAATCCATGCACACATGAAAAACAGGTCTTTGAGAAATCTTGTTGAAGAGCGCTCAACTACAACTCCGCAGAACATCTCAACATTAAAGATACTCGATAGAGATTACATGGATTACTTATTGGAGTACACACAACTATTTTAGGATTTCGAATGATGAAATAATGTTTTTGAACTCCCTTTCGGATTCACCAGAAACATCGAGTGTCCTAAGTTCAAAAATATAGATATCTCCCTTTTCAATGAAAACGTAAGTATGGATGTCAAAATTAATTTCAGGAGTATCCATATTTGCATGAAGCTTAATTGCATCTTTTTCAGCAATTTGTGTAAAATCAGAAGCCAATATCACTCCACCATCATCGGAAATGACATCTTCCATGAATACCTTATAATCATCTAGAGTGGTAGCAGTTGGAAACATGACTGCATTGATTAGATTGTCTTGGCCTTTGGATAATGTTGCAATGCAATCCGGATTTGATAGGATATCCGCCTTTTCGACTTCCCAAGTTTCAGGATACTGAAAAGTGATATTGCCAGTATTGAACGTTTTCATGAACTAATCCTCATTTTTTGATGAAATATCAATGGTTTCAGGCTCTTCACCCTCTTCTAAAGTGTCAATATATTTAGAAAATGGTTCTGGAAGTTTTGGCATTACTTCCTTTAAAATTTCAGCTGCATCAAGCTCCAAAGCCTGTCCTGAAAGCAATTGTTCAACATCAAAATCAAACTCGAATGGCTTTAATAAATCATCGGTAGGTACTCTTAAATTGATTCTTCTTTTATTCATTATCATTTTTAGAGTGCTTGTGTTCCTGATTTGATCATTCATGTCTTCAACAGTACTGTTTATCTCATATGCTATAGCCTTATTCTTCTCATTTACCTCTTGCTTGGATTTTTCAATGGATTTTTCCAAACCTGCAGCAAGTTCTGCATTTCTTTTGTTGATGTTGTCCCTTGCTTCGTCAATGACAACATTGATTGCATTTAAAATAGATTTGTTTAACTCGACATTATAAGCCAGAATCATCTTATTTTTATAATCGAGCTCTTTAAAAATAGCTACACGTTCATCGTCAATTCTAGTAATCTTTTTATTTAATTCGTGAATTTCATCTTTTGCCTTGAGAAGCTCATCCTTTTCGGTAATCTGTTCCTTTAAAGAATCAACATCATCAAAGAATGAACCTTTAAGGGTTTGCATCTGTTCTTTTAAGGTTGCGATTTCAGCATCTTTAGCCTCAATCGTATGATAGAATTCATCAAGCTTTGCATCTGAAAACTGATTGTCAAGTAATTTCTCGTATTCTTCCTGCGCCAATACTTTTACCAAATCATTGTCTTCAAATGGGTCTTCTTTTTTAAGGCTGACTTGCTTTTGCTGAGATTCCTTTTCAACAGTATTTCCGTCTTTATCTTTACTATTATACTTTTTTGTATAAACTCTAACAGTTCTAAATTCATCACTTTCCATTATTGACACCCACTCTATATTAATAAATAGATTTGTTTAATTTAAATAGTTAATGATTAAAAAAAGAAAAAAAGAGAAAAAAAAGTAATTTTATTTATTCTCCTTTTCAATCCATAACAACATTGCCTCTTCAATTGCCTTTGAATACCATCCTGTTTTAAAAAGCATCTTACTGGAGGCGATTTTGCGAAAATTCAAGTCAATGTCATTATTGATGCTGATAGTAACACGCTTGTTTTTAGACATACAATTAGATTGTGCATACTGGTTAATAAACGTTTTAGTGTTTTTTTAAAGCATTTTGATATGTGAATTTGAATTTTGAATTGCAATAATTTTTAACGAAAAATAGGCATAGTATTTAACTTTTAAAAAAAATAATATATGTCTATAGAATAATGACTGGGGTCATATGAATAATAAAAAGATAATCATAATAGGAATAATTGCATGCATACTGATATTTGCCGTAGCATTTATGCTTCTAAGCTCTGCAAACTATGAAAGGATTGACATAACCCCTAATGGGACCAGCATAGACGTTCCTGTCAATAAGACAGAATATGTCGGTGAATTAGAGGGCATTAAAATTTGGAAAATGGATAACGGAGCATTAATTACCTATAATGGCCACGAAGGCATCAACAGTTTTCAATTAACTGACTTTAGCTTTAATGCAATCCAGGATATAATAAAAAATGGAGAAATGCAGAACATCGACGGCTTTACATGTTACGTATTGAATGCTGATGAACTTTTGGAAGTTCACCTGTTTGACATTATAAAAGTTAATTATAACGGCAAATTATATTTTATTCCTTTGAACAATGAGACAACTCAGGACAACCTTATAATTTTTTCAAATGACAAGGATGTGGCATTGCATATGGCCAAATCAGTGCAATACAAAAACGTTTATCCAAACAGCACCTCTTCAGACAATTCCAACATCACAATAGAACAGATTGCTGAAGATCTGCTGCCCAACACTTCAATCAACTTTTAATTATAAATTTTTCTTATTTTAAAAAGAATTAAAAATCAGCCACTTCATCCATTGAAAGGAAGGTCTCTAGCTTGAATTTTGGCTTTTAAATTATCCAAATTGCCGGAAATGATGGAAATTCTTTCGCCATCAACAAATGTGGTATAAGTCCATGCATCTTCAAACTCCGAAAGAATATAATCTTTTTTCACTTCTTCCACTTCATCAGGCACTTCAATTGGTTCAAATCCATTAATTCTTTGAATGCCCAAATAAAAATCCCTGAATTGAGGATTTCCAAATTGACCTTGAATAAACCATTTGAAAACCAAATTCCTATTAATGCCAACTGCAGATGCCGCTTTAAAAATAGATTTATGTTTCCTATATGCACCTAAAACGAGTAAAGATTCACTTCTGAAATTCCGGAATTTGTAGTTTCCGTATTTCAGTTGCTCGTGCAATAACTTGGATTTAAGATTATCATTTCTTTCTTGTAATCTATTTAATGCATTCATTA
>JAUNXN010000126.1:1810-3963 GCA_030539795.1 Methanobrevibacter sp. | reverse complement strand
AGAGTAACGCTGACTGTTTTAGTTTTGGCGCTTGCCTTGAATGTTTTTGCAGAAGCTGTGATGGAAGTCGCTTTTTTTGTAACGGTCAATTTGGAGCAGGCCAATTTTGCAGGAGCATATTGACCATCACCCTGGAAGGACAATGCATAAGTGTAGGTATTAGCAGCCGCAAGGTTTACCTGAAGACCTGCACGACCCTGTGAATCGGTTGTTACATTATAAATCGGACCGTTTACGGCAATCTGTACGGTTTTGCCTGCCAACGGCTTACCTTTAGCATCCTTCAAAACTGCATAAAACATGTCACCCCTCTCGCCTGCTGAATAATCAGTGGCAACACGGGAAAAGCTTGATTGAACATCAATTACTGTACCTATTTCCTCTTCGGCTTTTAAATTATCTTCATCATTGCTGATTGCAACAATATCATCACTATTGCTTGCAGAGTCATCAGAAACACTCATATTCCCATCATTTGCAATATCCTGAGCTGAAACGACAGACAGTGAGAAAACTAATATGATTGAAACCAAAAGCAACAGAGCTATCCTTTTTGAATTCATTTTTAATCACCTTAAAAAATTTAAAGGAGGATTTTTTTTAATCCCCTCATTTTATTGTTATTTTAATAGATTTACTGCTTGCCTTATATGTCTTATCTCCAGCAAAGGTAATCTTAGCAGTATATTTTCCTTTTTTAGTCAATTTGATGTTGAATTTTGCAACACCATTCTTGTTGATTTTTGCAGTGTATGTTTTTCCGCCAACCTTTAAAGTAATCTTCTTGCCCGCTTTAAGGTATGTCTTGCCGTCACGAGCACTTTTTATTGTTTTTAAGGTTACTTTGACTGTTTTGGTCTTTGATTTTGCCTTGAATGTTTTTGCGGAAGCGGAAATTGAAGTTGACTTTTTAGTCAGTACCAATTTGGATGAAGCCAAAGGAGTGGCTGCATATTCGCTGTCGCCTCCAAAGAACAATGCATAAGTGTATGTGTTTGCGGCGGCCAAGTTGATTTGCAATCCTGCCCTTCCGTATTGGTCTGTTTGAACCTCATAAATCGGTCCGTTCACTGCAATTTGAACTGTCTTATTCACTAACGGGTTTCCGTCAAGATCCTGCAATACGGCATAGAAGAAGTTTCCTCTCTCGCCTGCTGAATAGTCATTTGCAACACGAGTGAATTTATCAACGACAACGATTACTGCTCCTTTTTTGGTCTTGTTCATACAATTGACTGCTG
Organism: Methanobrevibacter sp.; assembly: GCA_030539795.1. Taxonomy (GTDB): domain Archaea; phylum Methanobacteriota; class Methanobacteria; order Methanobacteriales; family Methanobacteriaceae; genus Methanocatella. The sequence goes on along the minus strand of JAUNXN010000126.1, from coordinate 2,722 downwards.
CATCTTTAGAAAATGGAGCATATTTTCCATCACCGGAATAGGCCACAGTTAATGTATGATTGCCCGGAGCAATATTGTCCAGAGTGAATTTTGCAGTTCCATTAACGACTGATGCATTTCCAACAACCTTGCCGTCCAGTGATACTTGAATGCTGCCTGTTGCATCTTTCGGAAGTTCAAAAGTGATTTCAGGATTTTCTCCGGCCTTGATTTCCTCCGGAACAACAACATCCATTGCAGGAGCCACAGCCTTGACTTCAACATCAGCCCTGTATGAACTGGAATTGAAATTAGCATCTCCGCTGTAGGATACATCTACAGAATAGTTGCCTGCATCAAGATTGTCAAAGCTTGCTTCTGCAATTCCGTTTTTAACAGGAACTGTCCGGGATGCATCTCCAACACTTATGATTACGTTTCCGGTTGATCGGTTGTTTAGTTGAACTGTGATATTCAAGTCCTCACCTGCATCAATATCACTTACTGAAACATTGATTTCGGATTCTGATTTGGCAACGTTTACTGATTTGGATTCAGAGGCATTGAGATAGTTATCATCACCATCATAAACCACTTTGATTGTTTTGACGCCCGCACCAATGTCTGAAAATTCCACACTTGCAGAACCATCTTTAGTATTAGCTATTTGAGATGCATCTCCAACTGAAACAATAACATTTCCGGTAGCATCCTTATTCAAATCAATTTGAACCTTAATATTTTGACCATATGTGATATCACTGCTTGAAATGTTAATGTCCGGATTAATTTTACTTACAACAATTGATTTGGCATTTTGTGACGGAGCGTAATTCGCATCACCGTCATGTTTAACGTTGATGATCTTATCGCCTGCGGTCAGGTTTGTGAAAGTGCAGGCTGCAATACCATCCTTAACCGGAACGGTATTCA
>JAUNXN010000126.1:0-1710 GCA_030539795.1 Methanobrevibacter sp. | reverse complement strand
TTCAACAGAAATGAGGACATTTCCATTTATTTTATCGGAAAGCTGAACCTTGACATTTAAGGATTCACCATACTGGATATTCTCCGCAGCAATAGCTATTGTCGGAGCAGCCTTATTTACGTCAACTGATTTGGAATCTGAAACCGGATTGTACTTTTCATCTCCGCCGTAGCTGACTTCAATTGATTTGGTGCCTGCAGTTAAACCTGTGATATTTGCAATTGCAATGCCTCTGTTGAGTTGTACGCTTTGTGATTTGCCATCCACTTTAACGTTCACATTACCTGAGGCATCAGAAGGCAAATTAATCCTTACGATTAAATCCTCACCGTATTTGATGTTATCGGCACTGATTTCAATTGCAGGATCAACTTTTCTTACATTCACTGATTTGGAGTCAGATAAATTATTATATACTTTGTCACCTTCATAATAAACTTTAATTGTCTTTGCGCCGGCACTCAAGCCAGACATGTCAACACCGGCAACTCCATTGCTTAGTTTGACTTTTTGAGAGTCATTATCGACTGTAACTGTTACATATCCTGTAGCATCAGCAGGCAGGGTAACCTTAATCTGCAATTCATCGCCTACATTGATATCTTCTGCAGAAATTTCACAGGATGGGTTGATTTTGGCCACATTGAATGAAACTAATTTGGAATTGGACATGTATTTGTCATCTGAATATCTGATTTCGGCAGCATATGTTTCAGGATACAAATCAGGAACATTGACTGATGCAATTCCATTTGAAACACTAGCTGTGTATTGTGCATTGTTTACAATGACAGTCACATTTCCGGAAGCGTCATTCGGCAAATCATAAACTTCAACAACCGCTGTTTCACCGTAGGAAATATCCTTTATGCTTGCATTGAAGTCTATGCTTATTTTACCTACATCAACAACATTTTCATATGATGCCTCTTCATATTTCTCATTGCCCCTGAAAGAAACGGAATAAGGGTAAGTTCCTTTGGCGAATCCTGAAATGTTTAAGATGGCATCCCCATTATTAATTTCAACAGGATATTCCTCGCCATCTATTGAAATGTAGACATAATCATCAGTGATGTCGCCAGGCAATCTAACTTGAATTATCAAGTCATCACCAACATTAATATTGTTGGCGGTAACGTCCATCCTGGTGTTGAATTTGTTGACAGTGACTATATGATTGGTATGAACTCCAATGTATTTGTCATCGCCTCTAAAGTCAACGATGAAGGAATATTTTCCTGAAGTCAAATTGGAAATCACTATCTGGGATGCTCCATCAGTTATTGAACCTCTGGAGACGATATCTCCAAGTATGTAAACATACCTTTCAGTGCTGTCTTTAGGCAATCCGGAAATATCAATGATTAAGTCTTCACCGACATTAATTTCATCATCCGCATTTACAATCATTTTGGAAGCTACTTTGCTAATGTTAACAGACCTTGTCTCATTGAAAGAGCCATATTTATAGTTACCTGAGTATGTTATTTCAATAGGGTAAGTTCCGTTGACCAATCTTTGATGGATAATGACTGTGGAAATGCCGTTTTCAATATCTGAGCTGTTTGCAATTCCGTTTATTGATACGTTGATTTTGCCGCTTGCATCCATAGGCAAACCGGAAACGTCAACAACAATATCATCCCAAACATCAATATTATCAGTCAAGCCGATTGTGAATTCAGGAGCTATCTTGCTGATTTTAAC
>JAUNXN010000125.1 GCA_030539795.1 Methanobrevibacter sp. | reverse complement strand
ACAAAAACACATAAAAATTAAATAAGCCTATAAAATTTTACAGACTCAAAAAAAGAAAAAGAAAAAAAGTGAGCTAATTAATCTTTTGCCCATCTTTTCAATTTAGGAAATACTTCCTTCATCATTGCGCTTGCTTCGGCCTTGTCAATATCCGGATGAACCTCAACCATCTTGTCAATGCAGAAGTTCATCATTTCATCCATTGTCATGTCTGAAGTGAACTCTCCATCCTTAAAGCAGTACATGCAGTAATCCTCATTTTTGCTGCCGTCTGCATTGGTTCCAAAAAGTTCATCGGTCATAGGCATTGCACATGACTGGCAGAATTTTTGATTTTCAAAGTCATTCATCGTATCACCATCAACTATATTTTACCACTATCATATTTAAATCAATGCCTAGAGCATTTGAAGACTAATATTAAATGGCAAGGTCAGTCTTTGTAAAGTAAATGTATGAAATTGCCAAACCAATTAAGAAAGTGACTAAAATAACTCCATAGGATACTGTTGGGCTTGTTGCATATTCTGCTATTTCACCTGAGGCTATCAGATACGGACAAACCCAAGGCACATACGGAGCCCAATTCTGGCCATAAATAAGCATATTCACCAGTGTCAAACCGGCACCCCCAACCATTGCAGGAACCATGTTTGTAATGAATAATGAGATGAATACAAACGGGGAGAAAGTCAGGAACAGCAAAACGTTTGCAAACAGAAGCTGTGCAAAGCTATCTATGAACAACTTTAACGTGAATCCTTCAAGACCTGCAATGAAACCGAAGACAAGTGATGAAAGGCTTGTAACAGCAGTCAAGATTAAAATCCACACCAGAAACATCACATACTTGCTTGTGAGGAATTTTCCTCTGGATATCGGAATGGTCAGCATGGTCTTTAGAGTATGCTCGTTATATTCCCTTCCGAACAGATATGAAATCATTATTGAAAAAAGCATGATTGCAAACAACGCTGACATGTACATGTTCACATTGGTGAACAGCATATCGAAAGTGCTTCCCTCATCAAATGCAAAGACTGCAATAAACATTAACAAAGGAGGAAGAACAGCCCCCATTAAACTCAGCAAAAATATATTGGACCTTTTAAGCTTTAGAAATTCCATTTCAATAAAAGTTAACATCTTATCACCTTAAGTATTAGAAACAAATCGGGTAAAGAACTCCTCCAGGTTTTCTTCACATAAGTTTACCTTTTTAACATCGATACCCGCCTTGACAAATAATGCATTGAACTTGTCTCTCATTTCCAAATGAGAATAAAGGCATATTCTTCCATCATCACTGAATGTGAAATCCTTATTCTCCTCAAGCTCCAATTTCTTTAAAATATTGATTGCCAAATCAACATCAGATACTTCGAATTCGACATATTTATTCAATTTTCTGAACAGTTCCTCTCGTGTAAACTCTTCAATCAAAATGCCCCCATCCATGACGCCGATTACATCAGCGATATTTTCAATTTCACTTAGGATATGGGAGGAAATTAAAATGGTTATTCCGAATTCATGGGATAGCCTTTTAAGCAATGTTCTGATTTCCTTGATTCCAAATGGATCAAGACCGTTGATTGGTTCATCAAGAATAAGCAATTCTGGACTATGCATTATTGCTGCAGCTATTCCTAGACGCTGCTTCATGCCTAACGAAAAATCCTTGAATTTCTTTGATTTCTCATTGTCCAGATTAACCATTTTAAGAACTGAATTGATATTGACTGGATTATAGTCTCCCCTTAGCTTCGCAATGATTTTTAAGTTTTCATAAGCGGTTAAGTTTTCATAAAATCCTGGAGTTTCAATGATAGAACCTATTTTTGGATAAATTTCGCTTGAATATTTTTTAGGATCTTTTCCAAAAAGGAATATCTCTCCACTGCTTGGATATGTGAGATTCAAAAGCATGCACATTGTTGTGGTCTTTCCGGCGCCGTTTTTTCCCAATAGCCCATAAATCTTGCCTTTTTCAACATGCATATCAATTGAATTTACAACTTTAGTTTTGGAATATATTTTTGACAAGTCTCTTGTTTCGATGACATAGTCTGCCATGACTAAAACCTCCAATAAATAACTAAAAAAAAATAAAGTAGAATGTTTAAAAACATTCCAGCTATTTGATTGATTCTCTATAGATTGATCCGCATACCCTGTTGAAGAATAAACTAATATAAGAGTTTATGAACAATCCTTCGATGATTGCAATAACCATTGATATGACAACTGCCTGATTATTGATAGATGCTGCGAACAATACTGATATAAAGCTTAGCAAGATGCCCGCTGCAACTGCAATAATCATCACCACAATGATTGTGAACAGGATTATTCCAACATACCTTGCCCATCCGAGATTTGAAATATTATCAATTATCTCTCTAAAATCAAATGCCTTTTTAATGCTGTCATAGGCAACCATATTATTTAATGCCATGATTAGGAGGAAATATGCAATTATGAACAGCAGCATTGAAATGAAGATAATCGGCAATATTAATGATTCTCCTGCTAATGCCATTCCGACCACCAGGACGAGTGTTGGAATGATATTATATGCCAATGTTACAATGAAATACTTTATTCCCTTTGCAAACATGGCAATGATATCGTATGATCCCGGAAGGTCTTTTTTCCTGTCGATTGATAATTTTATTGTATCATACTGATATCCCATTACCAGCAATGAGATGATAAAGCTAACAATGGTTAAGCCAACTACAAACTTTATATCATCAACAGGAAGCTGTGAAAGCGTTATGTGTGAAACAGTAACATTGGCCATTATAGCTATATGCATAATATCTATGAAAATCTCAAAGGATTTGATACCTATATATGTTGACAATGCGCTTATCAATGCGAACAATACTCCAAAGTTTAAGAGTTTTTTAAGGTCATTGAAAGGATATTTTAATCCTTCCACTACCCAGTCTGTTATGCTTGCCATCAAATCACCTTATATTTGCATTGTGTATAACAGTCCCATGGACCTTGCAGCGAATATGCTCAAGTATGGTCCAACAATAAACATTGATATTGCTGAGTTAATGAATCCACCTAACACAAACACTCCGCTTGGATCAGCACCCAATAGTGCACCGGAAATTCCGAATATAATAAATAGGATTCCGATGAGTGCAGTGATGACAACTGAAATGACAAGGATTATGATTATCAGACCAATGTATGTTAGGATACATTCAAACCATCCTATTTCATCTATCACTTCTTTTATTTCCTTTAGGGCAAATGCTTTTGAAAATTCCCCGTCATTATATGCCATATGGCATATTCCCATTTCACTCATCAGACATGCAGCTACACCAACAATAAATGTGATTAAACATCCTATAATCATTAAAGTACTTGATGCACTGTCGAATTGAGCTGCTATAATTGCAAATACTAAAAAGATAATTACCGGCACAAGCAAGTACAGAATCTGAACAATAACGACCTTTACACCATCAACAAACATGTCAACCGGATCATCGAATCCTGGAAGAGGATCTCTTCCGTTGATTATGCCATGTACTGCAGTATTAATAACTCTGTAATTATATCCTGTAATCAAGAATGCCGGCAGCAATAAGAAACTGAATAAACTGATTACTCCCAATATAACTAATGTTTTCCAGTCCTTAGCCGAATATTCCAGTGAATCCTTGTATATATCTAAAATCATTTTTTATCACCTAATAATAGTCATCATCGAAAATGAATATTTCTTCCATAACAAAATATTTCTCCCGATCTCCTTTAAACATCATTTTGTTAAAGACCTGGGTTATCTCATATGCTAAAAACAAGGATGGATTATACCTACCATTTTCCAGCGCATTAATGGTTTGTCGGGTGACTCCAACCTTATCCCCCAGTTCCTTTTGGCTCATCTTGAGCTCCTGTCTTAAATATTTAATCATGGTTCTCATTGTATTCCCACAAATTAATT
>JAUNXN010000124.1 GCA_030539795.1 Methanobrevibacter sp. | reverse complement strand
AATTTGGCCATTACCAAACCTATCCATATGACATTCCAAAGCCACGGCTGATGGTCAATTTCAGGCAAATGAGAGTTGACGGATACATTGACAAGGAGCTGTCCGAAAGTGATGTGAAGTTGATTTTGGATTTGCTTGAAAGATATCACGTTTACATGTGGATTTTTGATGAATATCATAACAAGTCCAATGTTCGTGACCCCGATGATTTGGAGGGTTATGACTGGTATTTGGAAATGGTTTTTGAAGGCAGCATAATATGGCATCTGTTCGGATATAATGACTATCCCGACACCTATGTTCATTTGGCCCGTGAGGTTATAGAATTGACTGATATGGATTTGCTTGAGATAAATACAATTGCCGATGGCGATATGGAGTTGTTTGAAAAGTTCGGCGATTCAATATTGGATTGATTCCAGAAAGTCATCCAAAAGCTCGAACAGTTCCTCTTTTGAATTTTTCTTGAATATTTGAGGTTTTATATCCACGCTTCGAAACATTCCCTTCAGATAATATGCCGCATGGGTTCTCATTCTGGATAGGGCCAATTTTTCAGGTTTGGTTTCTTCTAAAAGATTCGCATGCCTTTTTGCCATGGCTATCTTTTCTTCATTTGTTATTCTTTCAGGTTCAATTCCATTATCCAGATAGTCAACGCACTGTTTTATGAGCCATGGATTTCCAAGTGTCGCCCTTCCAATCATTATTGCATCGCAGCCAGTTTCATCAATCATTCTTTTTGCATCGTAGCATGTTCTGATATCTCCGTTTCCAATAACAGGAATGGATACTGTGTCTTTTACATCCTTAATTATTGACCAGTCTGAATGCACGTCATATCTCTGATGCCTTGTACGTGGATGGACGGTAATTGCTGATGCACCTGCATTTTCAACGATTTCAGCAATTTCACAGGCATTGATGTGTTCTGAATCCCACCCGCTTCTAATTTTAACTGTAACTGGAATGGGAACGCTGTCAACAACAGTCTCTACGATTTTTCCTGCTTTTTGAGGATCTTTTAAAAGGGCGCTTCCCGCTTTTGATTTTATCGCTACCTTTTTTACGGGACATCCCATGTTGATGTCGATAATGTCAGGTTTCATATTTTCATAAATGTATTTTGAAGCTATCCTGAACGATTCCTCTTCGCATCCAAAGATTTGCTGAGCTATTGGCCGCTCTGATTCATTCATGACCAGCATTTCCTGGGTTTTATAATTTTCATGCATGATTGCCTTATCGGACACCATTTCCGTTTCAATGAGTCCGCAGCCCATTGATTTAATGATGCTTCTAAATGCTGTATCACATATTCCGGCCATTGGTGCTAAAACAACCTGATTTTCAATTTCAACATTACCGATTTTCCATTTCATTAAACAATTATTTCTTTCATTTATTTATTATCTTTTTCTAAAATCAGCTATTTTTTCATTAATTATTTATATTTAAAAAAAGATAGTTATTACTATTATACTGATTTAATTATTATAAGGGATAACATGGCAGAAGTATCATCAAAAGAATTATATGAATTTAAAAAAACCTTAAAAGAATTGTCAAACAAAAGAGGTAGAGGTACAGAGCTTGTTTCCGTTTACATTCCACCAACCAAGCAGTTAAGTGATGTTGGTAAGCACATGAGAGATGAGATGGGTCAGAGTGCTAACATCAAGAGTAAACAAACAAGAAAAAATGTACAGTCTGCAATTGCGGTTATTTTAGAAAGTATCAAGTTATACAGGCAACCTCCGGAAAACGGTCTGGTGCTCTTTGTTGGAATGATTCCAAAAGGCGGTCCTGGAACTGAAAAGATGGAAAAGTACATTATAGAACCGCCGGAACCTGTTACAACCTATTGGTATAAATGTAATAATGAATTTTTCGTCGAACCTTTGGAATACATGATTGAAGAGCGTGACGTCTATGGTGTTGCAGTTATTGACAGGAATGAAGCAACATACGCTACTCTAAAAGGTAAAAAGGAAACTATTTTAGGTCATTTAACCAGTGGTGTTCCGGGTAAGCATAAGGCCGGTGGTCAATCTCAAAGAAGGTTTGACCGTGTAATTGAAGATCTTGCTCACCAGTTCCTAAAGCGTATTGGGGAACATATGAATGAAGCATTCCTGCCTTTAAAGGATGATTTGAAAGGTATCATTCTCGGCGGTCCTGGATTCACTAAAAAGGATTTCTATGAAGGGGATTATCTTCAATATGAACTTAAAGATAAGGTCATAACCATTGTGGATACTTCCTATACTGGTGAAGAGGGCATCCGTGAAGTTATTGCAAGAGCTGCCGACGATCTGGAAAATCTTGATGTAATGCATGAGAAAAAACTGGTTCAAAGATTCATTCAGGAATTGAGAAAGGATAAGGGTTTATGCTCTTATGGTGAAAAGCAGGTTAGGAATAACTTGATTATGGGAGCAGTTGACACTTTGCTTTTGTCTGAAGATTTGGCAAGCATGCGCAAGAAGTTTACATGTCCAAATTGCGGTTATGAAAAGGACATCACCGTTAAAACACAAGCTGAAGCGGATAATCTTGAAGAGAAATGTCCGAATTGTAATGATGTGTTGAAAGAGACTTCTTCTATGGATTTGGCTGATGAGTTCGTCGAACTTGCTGAAGAAATGAGTACAGATGTGGAATTTGTTTCCACTGAAACTGAAGAGGGAACTCAAATTTATAGGGCATTCGGTGGAATTGCCGCAATTTTAAGATATTATGTGGATTACTGATTGTAGTGGTTTGGAGATTTATCCAAATTCTCTATAATCTCTTTTCTAATTTTTTCTTTTTTGGTGTAATAAGGCTTTAATCCTTCTTCTTCACGAATTCTATTGATTAACCTGAAAAAGCTGTGCTTGTCTACATTGGCCTTTTCATAGATTTCAATATATAATGAGTGCATGGATCTATTTTTTGCTAAATAGCTATTTTTCAAGTCATCATATTGGCTTTTAGTAATTTTAGTGGCAATCATTAATTTCATCCTTTTTTGTTATTTTGTCTATCGATTTTTAATTTTCACTAGACATTACAAGTTAGTTTGTAAATAATGATATATAAATAGATATGCTTTTTTTATTTCCATATTATTTTGTTTAATTTTTATTTCTAAAATTGGATTTTGTTCTAAATCTGGGCTGAAAACCCCTTGAAACTTGGACATTTGAATGCTTGCACCTTCGGAATTTTGTGGTGGCAATCTTTTTCCGACTTTGTACATCGATTGATTATTTTGATTAGACATTTTAAATCAATATCTTAAAAGAAATATCTAATTTAACATAATTTTTTGAATATATTATAATTCGTATAAGATAAATCTTAAATTTTATGAATAATATTCGATAATTTTATTAAATATTGAAAAATATTTAAATATAAGAAAGTTCATATAATTATGTATATTGTTAAATGTTACTGCAACCCAGTAAAAAATTTTGAAAATTTAATGATATTAAAAATAATCTAAATATTAATTTGGAGGAATATTTTTGTCATACGTAGATGAAGTAATTGAAACCATTATTGAACAAAACCCTGCAGAACCGGAATTTCACCAAGCTGTACGCGAAGTATTGGAATCCTTGAGGGTTGTAATTGAAGAAAACGAAGAAGAATTTAGGAAAAATGCACTTCTTGAAAGATTAACCAATCCGGAAAGGCAAATAAAATTCCGTGTCCCTTGGGTAGACGACAACGGACAGGTACAAGTTAACACCGGATACCGTGTACAATTCAACAGTGCAATCGGACCTTACAAAGGAGGATTACGTTTCCACCCTTCAGTAAATCTCGGTATTATCAAATTCTTAGGTTTCGAACAAATTTTCAAAAACTCCTTAACCGGTCTTCCAATTGGCGGAGGAAAAGGTGGATCTGACTTTGATCCTAAAGGAAAATCCGACAGAGAAATCATGGCATTCTGTCAAAGTTTCATGACCGAATTATGCAAATACATTGGTG
>JAUNXN010000123.1 GCA_030539795.1 Methanobrevibacter sp. | reverse complement strand
CTAGTATGGGAAACCTTGTAGCTCACAAAGTAGCAGAAAAAATATTTAAAATTGACGATCACATTGTAACAACCATTGCTGGTTCAGTTGGAGATGCTCAAAGTTTAATGAAAGTTATTGAAGCGGAAGTCTCATTATACCAAATGAGAAACAATGATTCAATCAGCGTTAAAGCTGCAGCTTCATTAACTGCAAACATCTTACGTTCCGGACCAATGTATGTTCAAACATTACTTGGTGGAATGGATGGGGACAAACCATCTCTTTACTCCTTAGACGCAGCAGGTGGTATGATTGAAGACACTTACATTTCAACTGGTTCAGGATCTATCGTAGCTTACGGAGTTCTTGAAGACAGATTTAGAGATGATTTGACAACTGACGAAGGAATTGAAATAGCCATAAGAGCTATCAGAGCTGCCGCTGAACGTGACACTTACTCCGGTAACGGATATTTGGTTGCTAAAGTGGACAAAGACGGCTTTGAAATGTTAGATAATGAAAAAATTAAAGAGATTTTGGATAAAATATAAGCAAAACTAATTTTTCATAACTAACTATTTTTTTATATAAATGGTGTACATAGTTTATGAAAATTAACTAATTATAGCTTAAAGCTTTTCATAAACTATTCTAATACACTCACTTTTTTTGAAGGGATTATATGACTTCAGATATTTTAGAGAATATTAAAAAAGAGATTTTGCAAAAACTGCCAAATGAAATTCAAGTTTCAAAAGTGGAATTTGAAGGACCAGAAGTAGTAGTTTATACCAAAAATCCGGAAATTATAACAGAAAATGGCGATCTAATAAGGTCACTTGCAAAAGAACTTAGGAAGAGAATTATCATCAGATCAGATAAAAGCGCTTTACTTGAACCTGAAGCAACTATCAACAAAATTCATGAGATAGTTCCTGAAGGTGCTGAAATTACTGATATTTACTTTGATACAGTTACCTGTGAAGTGGTTATTACCGCTAAAAAGCCGGGACTTGTTATTGGAAAATACGGTGTTACCTCAAGGAATATTGTAAAAAATACTGGATGGGCACCTAAAATCTTAAGAACTCCTCCAATAAGTTCAGACATCATTGGAAAAATCAGAACTATCCAAAAGAATAGCAGTAAGGATAGGAAAAAATTATTACAACGTCTTGGACGCCAAATCCACCAAGAAAGCAAATATCCAAATGATTGGGCTAGAGTAACTTCAATGGGCGGATTTAAGGAAGTTGGACGTTCATCTATGCTTTTACAAACACCTAACAGTCGTGTTTTATTGGACTGTGGTGTTAATGTTGCTGCATCAGACAATAAAAATGCATTCCCATACTTGAATGCACCAGAATTTTCAATTGAAGAATTGGATGCAGTCATTATATCTCACGCTCACTTGGATCATTGCGGATTTGTACCTTACCTGTTCCATTATGGATATGATGGACCTGTATACTGTACAACCCCAACAAGAGACTTGACTACTCTTTTACAATTCGATCATTTAGATATTGCTCACAGAGAGGGCAATCCATTGCCATTTACATCAAAACATGTAAAACAGGCAATTAAAAATACAATTACCTTAGATTACGGTGAAGTAACTGACATTTCACCGGACATAAGATTGACTTTACATAATGCAGGACACATCTTAGGTTCAGCAATCTCCCATATGCACATTGGAGACGGAGCTCACAACTTGGTATATACCGGAGACTTCAAATACGAACCATCCAGATTATTGGAACCTGCAACAATTCGTTTCCCGCGTGCTGAAACAGTTATTATGGAAAGTACTTATGGTGGAAGGGAAGATGTGCAGCCTTCAAGAAACAATGCTGAAAAGGAAATGATGAAAACCATTTACAGAACACTTAAACGTGGCGGAAAAGTGTTAGTGCCAGTATTTGCTGTGGGAAGGGCACAAGAGCTTATGGTCGTTTTAGAAGAGTACATGAGACATGGATTAATCGAAGAAGTGCCAATTTTCATTGACGGAATGATTTGGGAAGCAACAGCAATCCACACCGCAAGGCCGGAATACTTAAGCAAAGACTTGAGAGACCAAATATTCCACATGGGCAGAAATCCATTTGTTTCAGACATGTTTGAAAAAGTTCAAAATTACGAGCAAAGAAAAGAAATTGTTGAAAGCAGACAGCCTGCAATTATCTTGTCCACATCAGGTATGTTAACCGGTGGAAACTCTGTCGAATACTTCAAATGGTTATGTGAAGATGAAAAAAATACTTTAATCTTCGTTGGATACCAGTCTGAAGGTTCCATGGGTAGAAGAGTCCAAAAAGGTTGGAAAGAGATTCCTCTTGAAGACGATGACGGAAGAAAAAGAGAATTCCACGTTAAAATGGAAGTTAAAACTATTAACGGTTTCAGTGGTCACTCTAACAGAAGACAATTAATGGAATATGTTAAAAGACTTAATCCAAGACCTGAAAAGGTCATTACCTGTCACGGAGACCCGTACAAAACTGTTGACCTTGCATCCTCAATCCACAGAAGTTACAAAATTGAGACCAAAACTCCAATTAACTTGGATTGCGTGAGAATTCATTAATTATTAAATACTAATTAAGACAAAATATTAATATAAAATAATGTTGTAAATTTTACAACATTCATTAATTTATTTTTAATTAAACAATAGGGTGTAAATATGGTTACTTATTCAGAATCAGGCGTTGATATTGATTTAGAAGCAGTTACAGTTTCAAAATTAGCTGAAAAACTTAAATCAACATTAGAATGTAGAGACATTATTACTGACAGTGGTCATTATGCGGCTTTAGTCAAATTAGGTGACAAAGCTATTGCTATGAGTACTGACGGTGTTGGAAGTAAAATTTTAATTGCTGAAATGATGAACAAATACGATACAGTAGGTATTGACTGTATTGCAATGGTGGTCAACGACATTTTATGCGTCGGGGCAGAACCTATTGCATTAGTGGACTATCTTGCTGTTGAAAAACCTGATCCTGAAAGAGCGGCCGAAATTGCTGAAGGCCTTGTCAAAGGAGCTAACGAATCAAGAATCGCAATCATCGGCGGTGAAACAGCATCCCTTCCGGGAATCATTAAAGATTTTGACCTTGCAGGAACCGGAATTGGATTTGTGGACATCGATAAAATCATTACTGGTGAAAATATCCAACCTGGAAATGTTTTAATCGGTATTGAAAGTAACGGTATACACTCCAATGGATACAGTTTAGCCAGAAAAGCATTATTTGATGATGCCGGTTTGACTGTAGACGATAAAATGCCTAACGGTGAAACCACCGTTGGTGAAGAGTTAATCAGACCAACTGAACTTTACGTTAAACCTATTGTTGCACTATTTGAAAAAGAATATAATATCAATGGACTTGCACACATTACAGGAGGAGGATTTACAAATCTTAGACGTTTGAAAAAAGGCGTTGGATATGACATTAACAACCTTCCGGAAGTTCCAGAAATATTTAAACTGATTTATGAACAAAACGTAGACATCAAAGAAATGTATAGGGTTTTCAATATGGGTGTCGGTTTTGTCGTTATCTGCGATGAAAGCGAAGCGGATAAAATCATGGATACTTTAAAAGAATACTGCAATTGCCAAATCATCGGTAGCGTAACTGATGATGAAAAGATTACTGTTAAAGCATTTGAAGGATCTGAAATTGAATACTGATTTAATTAACTAATAAGGAGTGATAAAATGAAGATAATGAAAGATAAGGAAATAGCTCTTGTAAAGGAAATATTGAAAAAATTAGGAGCTAGCGAAGAAGATCAACAATTAGTGGCAGAAGCCACTATTGATGCAGACTTAAAAGGATTTACATCACATGGGCTCGGCAGATTCCCACAATACCTCATTAGTATTAAAGCAGGAACAATTAACTTGGAAGATAACATTACTATTGAAAAGGAAACTCCTGCTATTGCATTAATTAACGGTAACAGCGGATTTGGACAAGCAGTATCCTATAAAGCTATGCAAATTGCAATTAAAAAAGC
>JAUNXN010000122.1 GCA_030539795.1 Methanobrevibacter sp. | reverse complement strand
TAGATTTTACCACAACAGATTACCTTAAGAAATAGATTAAGAAAGATATTGGAATGTATATGTTAAAAGTTAATATCCAACTCTTTCATCATTTCATCGATTTTTTTATTTAGCTCCTTAATGTTTGAAGTGATTTCTTTCTTTTCATGAGCCAAATCTCTTAATTGGATGAATTCCCCTTCAAATGTATCCACATATCTTGAAACGGACAAGTTGAAGTCGTTTTTAACAATCTCTGAAACCGTTACCACATTTGAATAGCGATTGATGATTTCTTTTTTGGCGTAAGTGCTAACAAGCCTGCTAACTGTTTTTTCATCCAAAAGCAGATTGCGCCTAATAATTCCATGGGAAGAATTTTGGGCTTTTTTTGCATTGAAATCCTGTGACAAGTCAATAAAGAGCACATTATCATCAACTTTGTTTTTCTTGAATACACAAATGATT
This sequence comes from Methanobrevibacter sp., assembly GCA_030539795.1. Classification (GTDB taxonomy): domain Archaea; phylum Methanobacteriota; class Methanobacteria; order Methanobacteriales; family Methanobacteriaceae; genus Methanocatella. The sequence goes on along the minus strand of JAUNXN010000122.1, from coordinate 3,601 downwards.
TCAGGCCTTGAATATTTTCCAAGCACATCAGGAAGGCTTATGATAGTGTCAATGAAGTTATTTTCATAAGTCAAGTATTTCCGGAGTGTTTCCAGCGAATTTTTAAATAAAAAGCTTTGGGATAAGGCCACAATCATCACACCATCCTTTTTAAGGCTATTTATTAAATTGATCAAGAACAGATATTCGCTGTCCTTAAGGGATTCATATTCACCGGAGAATTGATTTTGAGAATCAAATTCCATATCCATTTTTTCGAGCAAACTTTCCAAAGCTTCATTAAGCTGAGAATCATCTGCAAAAGATTTTTCATCCATTTTAAAGTTTGAAGAAAGGACATTTTCGAGTTTTTTTCTCCTATATATCTTTGCAAACTCTTTGTTTTGGGCTTTGCTCATCGGTTTTGAACTCCACCCTCCAACATGAGGTAATTTTGACATGATTACATCATAAGACGCTCCATTAATGTCAACAGAATCGATTGCATTCCCATATTCCAGAAATACGTTATCCAAATCAAAGTAATTCATTAAAAGCTTGACTATGCTGACACAGAATGTTATCTCATCATACCCCTTTCCGTATGATTTGCCGTATGGCAATGAAAATTTGTTGGATAGCCTGATTAATGAAGAGGCATCATTTAAAAATGGATTGTAGACATCCATCGGTGATGATTTGCTTGCACAAACCAATTCTGTTAAAATAAAGTTGATATAATCAGGGTCATGGTCTATATTAATTGTTCTGAATTGGCAAATCTGGTTGAAAACTTCTCTGAATGGGAAACTTTCCTCATAAATGTCTAATTTTGAGATTGAATATATGAGATCTTTGTAAAGCAGGCTGCGTTCGGAATCATGTTCCAGCTTAGCAATGTTGATCTGCCTTTTGAAGGCATTGAACAGGAATCCGAAGTATTTGCCATAATTGGAATTTGGCATGAACTCTATGTTTTCTCTGAAAGCATTGTAAAATTCGGATAAAAAGAATCTATCAGAATATTTCGTATTGATTACCTCATCAATGTAAGCTTCAGGGCTGTTGATGTAGTAACCGAACATGTGGAATGCGTCGTTTCTAAACATTTCCCGATACATTGGATTTGCGAATGCTTCATCCAGAGTTATTTCCTTATCTTCGATTGCGCTTAAAAAATAGTCTTTAAGCGAATCGGAGCAGTATTTATATAAAAATGTGAAAACCAAAAGATAGGAGATATCGCGGGAGTAGTCTGCCTGTCTAAGTTTGGACCTGATATTCCTAAAAATTGTGCTGTTGGTTGAGCGTTTTCGCCTATTCATAATCCTGCCCCCAAAGCTTGTTTAAGATTCCCTCTTTGAGGCGCCTGTCATATTCCACAACTTTCAGGTCCTGGGTGATTTTTTCATTTATGGTGTTTAGGAGTTGTCCGTATTTTACCTGTGTTTCATAATCAGGAACTCTGAGTTGGATTTCCTTAATTTCTTTGATGGATATGTGTGGTATTCTTTCGGTGCTTCCAATCTCATGAAGCTGTTTTTTTACATGAGCATTGGTTAGTAAATGAGCAATGAATGCTGGGTCATGTTGATTGTCGAGCCTTATAATTGCGATTCTATCGCTGATTACAAGGCCCTCCTGGTTTAGGTGAACTACATCAAAAGGATATGGCATCCTCATCAATACATCGCAGGTCCTTGAAAAGAATCTTTCCTTGATGGTGGGAGCTAGCCTAATCTTTTCGAAATCTGCGACAATGCCATCAGCCTTGATTGATCTTTGAACAACGACATCATACTCTATCCCGCTATCGTCGAGATAACGCCTATATGAAAGACCGGAATATACCTCTGCAATATCTTTTAGTTTCACATTTTGCATTTTTCTCACTAATTATAGTTTACTTAATAAAATATAAAAAATTAGGTTCCGAAGCACCTGCCCGGAACCATTGTTGAGCCAATGACTTTGGCCCACATTGCGATATGATGTGGAACGTGGTGGTATTCTTCAAGATACATGAAGCATGTGAAGCGTTTCCATCTCATATACATTGATTTGAAAAGGGAGAGTTGGCTGAAATAAGCATGTTTGCGGTTGTAGGATTTTTGCCAGACCTGATACTCTTGAAGTCCGAGCAAATACTTGATCTCTTTTCTCAAAGAGTCCATTTCGTGGTATTCAGATGCAATCGGTGGGTTTGAAAGATTATAGAAGTCGTTTTGAAACTTCCTAATCTTTCTGTTAAGCAACTGCTCCCTTTCGTAATACTCGTTATTTGACTGTCTTGACCTTTTGTTAAATCTATATCTGGACATTGCCGCTCCTATTGGTACAACGCGCTAACGTCGTCTATTAATGGTTTTTCCTCAGGCACTTCAGACGGGTCCAGCTTTTCAGCGGATACTCCGCCAATGACGCCGACACTCTGAATGTTGTCCTTCAATACGGCCGTGGAAGTGATTCCTGAGCCATGAGGAGACAAAACAAATAAGTCAAGGAATGTTTCATCCTCCCCTACTATGAACGCTGGTTCGATGGCCTCAGCGGATTTGGTCTGGACCTTGATTAGGATATGCTTGGCCTCATTATCCCCTTCAAGTCCTATTTCGCGCCTGATGTTTTCGTCTAAGTTTTTAACTTTTTCACTCCAGTTGATGGAGCTTGTTGGGTAATCATTCATATTATCACCTCTATTTTTTATCCACTTTTGTGGAAGAGTTCAACAATTTTTTTTCAAAATACAATTACAAAAAATCTGCATTTTAACAATGGAGATGGTAATTTATAATCATACTTTGTATACAATAGTATATAAACTTAACTATTTGTTGTGTCTTTAATAAAAAAATATAATAAACTGACACCTACACCATTATATATTTTAGGTTATATATAAAGTTTTTGCATCTTGTAAAAAAAGACAAAAAAACACAAGTACAAAAATGCACAAAATTGCCAAAAAAAAATGAGTTTAAAATAAAAAAAATAAGTATGGAAAGCCGAACTAATCTTCAGCTTCCTCTTCTTCAACCTTATCTTCAGGCTCGACGATTACCATTCTTTCGTTTTCCTCGTCGACTTCCATAATGATAGGGTCTTCTTCCAATGCACCAGGATCCTTTTCAACGCATTCGTTGATTTTTGCTTGGATTGCTCCGATATCTTCAGTATCGATTAAATCAACGATTTCCAATTGCTGTTGGAATCTTTCGATACCGTCGAGAGGAACGTTTTCAACGAATGGAATAGCTCCTGTTGCTCCAATGATTTTCTTTTTATCAGGATCGGCACCATTGTCATATAATGCCTGGATACTTTGACCGGTGATGTGGCCTTGCACTTCAGCACCAGCCAAAATTAAGAACCTGATATTCGGATTTGAGATAATGTTCGCTACTACCTTTTCAATACCTAAGTTTTCAGTTTTACATGGTCCTGCAATTGCTGCTCCGGATAAATCAGCTTCAATATGAGAAGCCAAAGTTGTAACAGCCACGGGACTTTCAGGGTCCCCAACAATGTAATCCCCACTGATTACAGGCCAGCCATCTGCAGGTGCTTTTTTATCAGCCATGGTAATTTCCTCCTAATCTTGTGATTAAAAATATATTTTAAG
>JAUNXN010000121.1 GCA_030539795.1 Methanobrevibacter sp. | reverse complement strand
AAAACCTGGTATCAGTTGGGGCCAGCAGCTTTCCTACATTGGATAACTTCAGTGATGCGGCTGTAAATGACACAACAGTTAGTCTGGCCGATAATGATGGAATGACCATTTATGTTTCAGAAATTGATAATTCGGAAAGCATTGAAAATATATACAATAATTTCATTGCAAGCACCGAGCATACTTCAACTCAAAATATTGATCAAAATGGGGTAAATACATACTTTGTATACAATGCCGGTTCAGAATCATATGATGCAGATGTATTCTTTAATAAAAACGGACAAAATTATCAAATTTCTGGTGATGGAATACCATTGGATAACAGTGATTACTTCATAAATCATTGTAAAGCAATTATTGACACTATTGATATTACTTCAACTAGTTAAACTTATAAATTTTCGGAGAGTAGTTAAAAATGAAAATTGTAGCACTTCAAGCAAGTCCGCGCAAAGGCGGAAACTGTGACGTATTGATGGATGAAATGATTAAAGGAATTGAGGAAAACGGCGGAGAAGTAGTTAAATACTACTTGGAAAATCAGGAAATCGCTCCATGTAAAGCATGCATGTACTGTGCTGAAAACCCTGAATGCGTACGTGCAGATGATGGAAACAAAATCTTGGATGAATTGGTTGCCGCTGATGGGGTTATCTTTGCAACTCCAATCTACTATGGTCAAATGTCCGCTCAAGGCAAATTAATCATTGACAGATTCTACAGCATAGGACAAAACCCTGACAAAAGCTTATCCGGTAAGGCAGCATTGATTTTCACTGAAAATCAGCCTGAAGAAACATATGCAAACTACATTGAAATGACCAAATTCTCACCATTCACATTCATGGGATATGAAGTAATCGGTCATGTTGATGCGGGCAGTGCAGGTCCTGCAGGTATTGTTGCCGAAGAGCAGGAAGACAAATTAAAAGAAGCTTATGAGTTAGGTTTAAAATTCTAAACCTACTTTTTTTCTATTTTTTGGAGGCTTTGGATGGGCCTTGGTTCATTATTCAGACGGAATAAAAATAAAAAGGAAGAGGAAATTGTTGATTGTCACATTGACATCAATACGGATGACTGTGACGGATGCGAGAAATGCAGTATTGCATGTCCAAACAATGTTTTGATGATTGTCGATGACGTTTCAACAGTTAGAGACCCTCAAGTCTGTAAAAGCTGCAAGGTGTGTATGGCAATTTGCCCTAATGACTGCATAACCGTTAACTGATTTTTTCTGATTAATTAATATTTTCACGAATTGTGTCGATAAAGCTTCGATCTTCAAGCTTGATTATCTTTGTAATCTTATCTGACTTTTTAATTTTGATAATATCCCCATTGAACACTTCAATCGGATGGCCGTCATATAATGCGAATGATGTTGTGTTGTCTCTTATTTCTGTTATTCTAATTTCAACGGTTGATTCATCAGACAGTATGATGCTTCTGTTGATTACTGTATGGGGAGCTATTGGTGTTAATGTCAATATTTTGGCTGTTGGATCCACAATCGGCCCTCCGCAGGATAGGTTATATGCAGTTGAGCCTGTTGGTGTGCATACCAAAATTCCATCTGCAGTATATGAGTTTATAAGCTTGTTGTCAACAATTGCATCAAATCTTACGACTCCAAGGATGTTTTTAGAGATTCCTATTTCGTTTAATGCTTCAGGTATTCTTTCAATTTCACCATCCTTTCTGATAATTACGCCTTCAAGCATCATTCTTTCTTCAATATTGTAATTGTTTTCTAAAAGTTCGATTAATGCCTTTTTGATATTGTCAGAATCAATTTCAGTTAAAAAGCCTAATGTTCCGGTATGTATTCCGATTATTGGCTTTTCACCGGATAGCCTTGCGGATTTAAGAAATGTGCCGTCGCCGCCGATGGAGATTATCAGGTCGCATTCTGAAATTTCATCTGCAATCTCGATTTCAAGCTCCTTTGAAATTCCAATTAGATTTTTCCTGGTTTTTATGGAATCGGGATTTCTGTTGTCTGCAGTGATGAATACTTTCATGGTTATAATTATCAAACTAATATTAAATATTTTTTTCCAAGATTCTCCATTACATTAAATTGAAAATATCATCAATAATTTTAGCATTCATATCAAAAATAGCTAATTTAATCAATTGAATCATTAAAATTATAAAAATAAATAAAAAAAGTAGGGTTTTTAATGTAGGTAATCTACATCAACTATTAAAATTCGATTTCTTTAGCATCAATAACTTGGATGTCCATATTTTTAATGAATTCCTCACTTTCTTCTCCAAAGTTCAAGAAGTGTGGTGAACCCATGTGTTTTTTGAGTGCTTCAGGACTTTCCCATTTTTCAACAAATGTTAATTCATCGTCTTCGGATGATTTTAATAATCGGTATTCAATGTTGCCTTCTTCCTGTAGAGTTTCATAGACTAACTCGTCGGCAAGTTCTATGATGGTGTCTTGACATCCTTCTTTTGGTTGAATTTTCGCTAATACTAAAATGAAATCCATAAATACTCACCAATTGATAATATAATCTTCATATTACTTAAATGATTTTAATTGATTTTTCCAAAAATACATTAATTAAAAAACAGATATATTAAATCAGTAAAAAATTTTGGAGAAAAACGATGATATATTCAACAGAAATTGAAAATATGTGTCTTGTTCGCAAAGGTGCAAACCATGACCCTGCTCCAATTCCTGAAGAGGGAAAATGGGTTAAGGCAAAGGAAGTAAGTGACATTTCCGGTTTTACTCATGGTATAGGCTGGTGCGCACCACAACAAGGATGCTGCAAATTAACATTAAACGTTAAGGAAGGTATTATTGAAGAGGCATTGGTTGAAACTTTAGGGTGTTCAGGAATGACCCATTCAGCAGCAATGGCTGGCGAAATATTGGTTGGAAAAACAATCCTTGAAGCATTGAACACAGATTTGGTATGTGATGCCATTAACACTGCAATGCGCGAATTATTCTTACAGATTGTTTATGGAAGAACCCAATCAGCATTTTCAGAAGGAGGTCTTCAGATTGGTGCCGGTCTTGAAGATTTGGGAAAAGGCCACAGAAGCCAGGTCGGAACAATCTATTCAACAAAGGAAAAAGGTCCAAGATACCTGGAACTCACAGAAGGATACATTACAGAAATTGGACTTGATGAGGATAATGAGATTATCGGATACAAATACATTAACTTAGGCGTCATGTTGGATTACATTAAAAAAGGCGTTGAACCTTTACAAGCAATCGAAAAGGCAACAGGCCAATACGGAAGATTCGATGATGCCGTTAAAAAAATAGATCCAAGGAGTGAATAAAATGAGCTTGTTTGAAAGTTATGAAAGAAGAATAGACCAAATCACTCCAGTGCTTGAAAAATATGGAATTAATGACCTTGAAGAGGCAAAGCAAATTTGTCTTGACAAAGGATTCGACCCTTATGAAATCGTTAAAGGCGTTCAGCCAATCTGCTTTGAAAATGCATGCTGGGCATACACCCTTGGTGCAGCAATAGCTATTAAGCAAGGATGCGTTAAAGCTTCAGATGCCGCAAAGGCAATCGGCGAAGGATTGCAGGCATTCTGCATTCCTGGAAGTGTTGCAGATGACAGGCAAGTTGGTTTAGGTCATGGAAACTTGGCTTCCATGCTTTTAAGTGATGAAAGTGAATGTTTTGCATTCCTTGCAGGTCATGAAAGCTTTGCAGCTGCAGAAGGGGCAATAGGTATTGCAAACTCTGCTAATGAAGTACGTGAAAAACCGTTAAGGGTAATTTTAAACGGCCTTGGTAAAGACGCTGCATTAATCATCTCAAGAATAAATGGTTTCACCCATGTTGAAACAGAATTTGATTATTTCACCGGTGAAGTCAAAGTTGTAAAGGAAAAAGCGTACTCCGACGGTGAAAGGGCAAAGGTAAGATGCTACGGTGCCGATGATGTTCGTGAAGGTGTTGCAATCATGCACTTGGAAGGCGTTGATGTATCAATTACAGGCAACTCTACAAACCCAACACGTTTCCAGCATCCTGTAGCCGGAACATACAAGAAGGAATGCATCCTTCAAGGCAAGAAATACTTCTCAGTTGCTTCAGGCGGAGGAACAGGAAGAACCTTG
>JAUNXN010000120.1 GCA_030539795.1 Methanobrevibacter sp. | reverse complement strand
AATCCTAATTTAAGCGCCAGCTTTGGTTTTATCAAAGTTTACTTTGAACAGCATTACACCGTTTTCCACATGGACATTTTCAAATATGTCCTGACCAGCACCACCGTACAGGTATAATTTAGTAAACATGGAATTAGCCAATTCGTTACTCATTAGGATTGGTGTGTACTGATTATCATTACCCATCAGGAACATTGTGTAATTTGCATCTTTCACGTCACCAACAGACTCGTTTTTCATGATATATCCATCTTCAATAACAATCATGTGTGAAATGTTCAATGGATTGTACGGAGTGTCATTTACCATGATTTGCTCTCCGCTTTCTGTGTAAACGGCTTCTGTGTGTACGGTAGTTGTGTTATTGCCTGAACCTCTTTCAATAACTGCATTTACAGTCATTCCTTGATCGCTGAGCAATTCCATTTTACCTGTTTGACCGGCTTTGACTTCCACCTGGCTAGTTGGAATGTAATAGTTGTAGTTTTTGGATGTTTGGTTTTCAAAGTCCCATGCACCGAAGTAACTCCACCAGCCCGCTTTTTGAAGCATATCTGAAGATGCAACAAATATTACCGGACGTGGATTTGAAGGGTGTGAATATTTAGTAACCTCTTTTGCTTGATCGGCAGTTAAGTGATATTTGCTTTGCAAAGTCTTTTGCGCGTCGCTGGTTGATTTCGGCAAAATATCAATTAGAATGTCAGTTGCCTTACCTGAATCTCCAGTAACGTTTACCAGATATTCAACGGCCTTGTCACCTGTTGTATCAAGCATTCTGAAAATACCTGCAGACAATTCAAGATTATCAGTAGTCATCGCCTGACCGAGCCAGAATGCACGTTCACCGGATTGGGAACCCCCATCGAATGTTACTTGTCTGTCAGCAGCAATCTCAAAGAGGTAACCGAAGTCCCACCAGGATGTGATTACGGTATTATCAGGCTGAGTTTCATCAACCCATTTCATTGCATTCCACATTGCATCGCTAGTACCCGGAACAACTGTTTCGGAAGTCTGATAAGCTCCGCAGACACATGGAGTAACCAATGCCAGGACAATAGCAATAACTGCGATGTATTTTTTAATAGGGATGCTTTTTGTAGCGCTTGCTTTAGGTTTGAGTGCATAAATTGATGCAGCACCTGCACCAGCAATTATAACAAAGGCTAGAATACCGAAAATGGTGTTTACAGTAGCCAATGGAACCGCTACGAAAAATGCCGCAATTACTATAATGGCCAATAATATTTTATCGTCACTCACTCTGTTTTTAATGTAGTCCATTGCCACGCCGATGAATATGCCTGTTAAAAGAGCAAACGGCAATACGATTGTAGTAATGAACCTTGAACCTCTAGTTACAGCAAGGGCGGTAAGTACGACCCATACAACAAATAAGGTTCCGTACAATACGGTCAATCTTTTATCTGAAAATATTTCGGATAATGTATCCAAATTAAATTTACCTAAATCAACTTTAAGTTTACGTGAGTTGTCAAGCTTTTTAGCGGAAGATAACCTTTCGGATTTAGGCGGTTTGACTGAAGCGTTACCTGAATCGTCTGAAGTGCTTCTAAGTCTGAAGATATTTCTTACAAACAAGTATAAAACAGTTAAACCTGCAAATAATACGCCTATACCACCAATACCGTTTACAGCACCATTAGTATTAGCTAAAAACATTGCATTCATTCCGCCACCAAGCATTGATGGAATTTGCATCTCTGCAACAGAAACGAGTACGTTAGGGAAACCACCAACAACCCTAGAAGCAGATTGCAAGGAAAGTAATGAAAGTAAACTTCCAAATAATCCTAATACTCCGTCCAATCCTTGGAAAATAGCAAGACCCGCAAATCCGACTACACCTAAAATTACAATAGATCTTAAATCAATTTGGTGTATGAACCATTGTAATTTGCTTGGATATTCGCTCGGACTGTCTTCGCCGACATTGAAATAATAACAAGCAATTAAATAAACTACTGCAAATATTCCCATTACACCTATGTAAAATATGTAACCAGTCCATGATTGTGCAAATAATCCAACTGCGATAATTGATAAAATTGCAAATAAAACTTTAAAAATAATATTTTTCGCTCTTATACTTTCTACAAAGAAGAATATAAAGAATAACGCCCAAATATAATAGAACATATCTGTATCGAAAAATCCAGGGAATGTGTGTGCGAAGTAGTTCGGAGCAAGAGCAATAATCAGTGTTGCCACAATTGCACCATAGTCATTGGTCAGTCTTCTTGAAAATATATACGCCGGAATTACTGCAAAGGTGGAAATAATTGCACCTGTCCAGAATGCAACTTCTTTAACAGAGTGGGTTCCAAAGTATTTATTGGCAAGATCATGTAAAAACGAAGTTATATAAACAATACCCAGCTCATAATTAATCTTGTTACCGTCAGGAGCATACCTATGCAAATCCCATTCACTGCCATTTACCTTCTCGTCACCGACATAACCATGGTCGATATAGTCTTCAGTCAGCCTCAAGTTATAGTATGAATCCATTTCACTGAAATAAGGAAGACCTGAAGAATCAATATATTCTCCTCTAGCTTCGTCAGAAATTACATTTAAATCTGCAGCAGGCATCTTAAGTGCAAAAACGACCGCCATCAGAATTAAAATAATAAAAACTGACTTAACTATTGTCATTGTTGTTTCTCTATTCATCAAAATCCTCATTTAAATTTGTTGAATGATATTGTTTTACAAAACATTAAAACAATAAATAAATTACGTAATTTTAAATTCAAAAATAAAAATATTGAATCACTTTATGAATATAATATTTTTATTAGATTATAGTTTTATTTTTTAACCTTATTAAGTATTGTGTATCAATTAAATTAAAATTGCAATTAGCTAAAAAAAAGTTGAAAAAATAATAAAAAAAATTAGTTGAGTTTGCTCTCAAGCTCATCAACAGAGCATGTGAACCTGCATTTTGGAAATCCTTTACATCCTACAAACTCACCGTAACGTCCAGATCGTTTTAAGAGTGGCTTGCCACATTCAGGACAGGTTCCAACTTCTTCCGGAGCATGAATTTTAGTCTTATCCTTGCCACAATTAGCATCAAGACATGCGCGCTGGCGAGGCTTTCCAAAGGAGATTATAGGAAGGCCACATTTTTCGCAGGTCTTTTTGAGAAAATTTGTTCCCTTAGGAATTGAATAGATTGTGGTACACTCAGGATAATTGGAACATCCTACAAAAGAGCTCTTGGTTTTTGGAGAGTATCTTTTGACAAGTTTCCCTCCACAGTTAGGGCAAGTTCCCACAACATTGCTTTCCTGATATGATTCATATAATTTAGTACCTATCTCTTTTGAGTTTTTGCTGATGTCGCCCAAAATGACTTTGACCTCATCCTCACCTTCACGGATGATTTGACCGCAGCTGACGTCATTGTTTCCGATGCCTTCAAGCTTGTTTTCAAAATCACGTGTAAGCTCTTCGGAAGTCAGGTCCTTACAGTAGGTGCTTAAGGTATCGATCATGTTTTCACCCAACTGGTTAACTTCAATCTGCTGGGTTCCGTTGATGTACTTACGGTCATATAACTTGTCAATGATATCCGCACGAGTCGCTTTGGTTCCAAGTTCCCTTTTTTCAAGTTCCTTGATAAGGGAAGCCTGATTATACCTGGCAGGAGGCTTGGTTTCCTTTTCATCGGAAATCAAATCCAATACTTTAACCAAATCGCCCTCTTTTATGTCAGGGAAAATCTCATCGTCTATTTTTCTGTAAGGATAATGCTCCATCCATCCCTTATGGGTAACCCTTCTGCGTTTAAAGCGGAACTTTTCGCCTTCAATGTCCAAAGTTGTGCTCATAGTCTCAAATTTGGCGGCTTCAAAGAATACTGAAATGAATCTGTAAACAATAAGCTCGTAAATCTTTTTGTCATCTCTGGATAATCCTTGAGGGATGATTCCGGTCGGATGAATTGCAGGGTGAGCGGCATCATCCTTCTTACCGTTGTTAGGTTTCAATTTGGATGGGAGCTGTGAAATGTGCTTTCTAAACTCGCCGTTGTGGCTTAATTGGGAAAATATTGATTTGAAATCAAGGCTTTCCGGCAATTTTTGAGAGGAAGTACG
>JAUNXN010000031.1 GCA_030539795.1 Methanobrevibacter sp. | reverse complement strand
TTTTAGTAAGAACCAGAGTAAGACGTGGTGGAAGAAGGAAAACCCGTCGTTTCAACGGTCGTAAACCTAAAAGAATGGGTGTAAACAAAATTACCCAAGCTAAATCTATTCAAAGAATTGCTGAAGAACGTGTAGGCAAAAAATACCCTAACTTAGAAGTTTTAAACTCTTACTGGGTATGGTCTGACGGCAGATATAAATATTACGAAGTAATTTTAGTTGATCCAAACAGTCCTTCTATCATTAACGATAAGAAAATCAATTGGATTTGCTCCAAAAAACACACTAACAGAGCTCTCAGAGGCTTAACCAGTGCTGGTAACAAAGGACGTGGAATCAAATCTAAAGGAAAAGGCTCAGAACAAGCTAGAAGAAGAAAAATCTAATTTTTCTTCAATCCTTTTTTTTGATTTAAATGATTCATAACATTAAATTCAGGGCTTTCGTTTATGAAAATGAAAGCGCCGATGAAATTTCTCAAGCTATTTTAAATTTACTTCCCGAAGCCGAAATCGAAGCCGAAGAGGCTGAAGGATTAATGGAAGATAAAATAATCATTTTATCTGGTGTAGTATCTAAAAAAAGATACACAAGGACTTTTTTTAACAAACTTCTGGAATCTGTTGATTTGGAAAAATTAAACAATGATTTAGAGCGCAAGATGGATGAAAAGGGAAATTGGTTTTTAAGATTCGATAAATCTGACGCTCTGGATGAAAAATTCACTATTCTTGATAAAGGCGATGCAATTCATCTGAAAATTAAAATTGCAGCGTTTCCTGCAAAAAAACAGATTGCTGTTGATAAGGTGCGCGAAGCTATTCTAAGTGATTAAATGGATTTCGATGATATCATTCGTGAATTGGAAGAATTGTCAGATGAGGATTTTGCCGAAAACATGAAAAGGTTCGGCATTAGATATGTAAAAAGCTATGGATTAAGGCTTCCGCAGATTAGAAAAATAGCTAAAGGCTGCGGCAAAGACCATGAGCTTGCATCAAGACTTTGGAATCACGGATATCATGAAACATACCTTTTGGCGACACTTGTTGAAGAACCCGAAAAAGTAACTTCCGCACAATTGGACAATTGGGTCAATACATTCTATTCATGGGATTTGGTTGATCAGGCATGCATTAACCTTTTAAGGTTCATTCCCCAAGCCCGTGACAGCATATTTGTCTGGTGCAGCGCTGAAGAGGAATTTGTCAAAAGAACGGCGTTCAGCTTGATAGCGGTTCTGGCGGTTCATGAAAAGGATTCGGATTTTGACAAATATTTTGATATTATTAAGGAAGGCTCAAAGGATAATCGCAATTTCGTTAAAAAGTCAGTTAACTGGGCGATAAGGCAAATCGGCAAATCTAATCTGGAAAATAACCGGAAAGCTATTGAACTTTCATATGAAATTCTTGAAATTGACAGTAAGGCAAGCAAATGGATTGCCCGCAACGCTTTAAGGGAATTGGAAAGTGACAAGGTTCAGGAGAAGCTTGTAAAATCCACTTCCGAATAAGTAAAGTTTATTTTAGAAAAGATATAATATATTTTCAAGGTGTTCGTATGGAAAAGCAAAGCTATTATTTAATAATCTTATTAGTTGCCTTTGTAATCTGCATTGGGGTATTCTGGTTTCAGTTCAACAATGATGTAGCTACTTTTATGATGTTGAATGAAACGGAAGTGTCTGAAGGAGGATCATTTTCAGGCATGTTGGTTGATGCCTATGGATATGGCGTTGCGAACCAAACTGTTACATTCCACAAGCCTGGACATGAAATGGGAACCATTGTTGATGCAGTCACTGATGAAAACGGTCAATTCACGATTGAAAATGCAGAATATTTGCCGGATGCAGGAAATGATAACTATTATGGTAATTTCACATTTGCAGGCCATGACAAATATCAGGGATGCACCTATGATGGAAACGTATCAGTAGTGCCAAATTAATCTTATTTTTTTTTAATTATTAAAAACGAACATTATCCATTGGAATACAATATGTAACTAAACAGATAGGTATTGTTTTTCCGATGATTGTCTATCATGGCCAATATGAAGGTTATTTTTCAAATTAAATTGCGAAGTTTTGTTCATTTTTTCATCTTAGTTAATGTTATTTATGGTTAGATAGTGTATTTCTTTTAAATATTGTACAATATTAAAATTTAATGTAGGTCTAACATTAATTTCGGATTATTTGGGATTTACATGGGATTTCATTCATTGATGGATAAAATTCATTACATTCTTTTTTAAAAATAGTTATTAGACAATTCAATTCAAATGTAAAAACAGATAATTTGTGACATGAATTAAAGAAATTTAAAATAAACCGTGATTATACATGTACTTGACATGGAATATTATTACAGGCAATCTCATTTCATTATTGGCTGGAATATTTGTACTATAGCTTATGTGTAAATGATGGCAAAAAAGCGTATAAATACCAAATATTAAATGCTTTCATACTTATAATTTCATCATTTTTCTTTGAGTCATATGTTGGAATGGTTGTCATGGCGATGGTCACTATAAGGCTTTGCATGGTCTATAAAAATAAATATACGCTCTATTGGGCAATATTTTTGTTATTATATCTATAATAATCGGGGTTGCCGTAAATAACTTGGGCATAATCGGTTTGATACCTATAATTGCAACGGTTCAAATCAGTATATGTAACTACACCTGCCATGATATCAAATGGATCAAGCTCAGTTTTATAATAAATGAATCCTTTTATATTATCTATTTCTGGTGTGTATTCGATTTTACATCAGTCATTATCCAGTTTGTCACTGTGTCAGTGGGTTGCATCTCTTTTTTCAAATTGGTTCGAGACCGTGGATTGAGTGATGATGCGGTAGGTGCCTATTAATATCTTTGAGTGCATTTTTACTAGAATGATTAAATACTGCCGCCCTGTTTGGATGGGGAGTAAATTACAGGTAAGCTCCGGTGCCTATAACAAAAAGTTCAAAAAATCCCAAAAGGCCAAAATACACAATAACAGCAAAGAGCAGTTAAAAGAATAAGATTGACCATAGCTAAAGATTACAATTTTTTTGGCAAACAATGAAATTAGTTTTCATACTAATGTTTCGGCAAATATATAATAAATCACAATTTATTTTTAATGTCACTCAGTTCTTGCTCTAATTTATCAACTTTATCTTTATATTCATCTAATTCCTGTGAGATTTGAATTATCCTATCTGTGTTTATATCAAGTATATCAGTATTGACTGAGATTTTATCAGTGTTGTCATCAATCGTTTGTTTTAATTCCTCGCTTATGTTTATTTCCTCTTTTTTCTCACCTAAGAACATGGTAAAGAGTAACATTCCAAGAACGGCACCAAAGGTCATTGGAGCATAAAGAGAATTGGCAATAATAATTCCATCAGGGTGAGGGCTTAATACCATTATGAGAAACATGTCAAAGCCACTGTATAAAAGCATTAAAAGTGCAGCTTTATAAGATCTTAAGAATTTACCGCCGTTCCATACATAAATGAGACTTCCAACAATACCCGCTATTATTGTTGCAATAGCGCATGGCAAGGCGGTAGGACCTCCCATGCTATATCTCCAGAGTCCAGATATTATTCCCACAGGTATTCCGACATATGGTCCTCCCAGCATTGAGGATATCATTACAATCAATCCTCTTGAATTGGCTGGAACTCCATTAATGTCCATAGTGAAATATGATGCAAGAATTCCCAGAATGGAACATATGATGATCTGCCAGATTATGATTTTATGAGAGGTTTCACCTTTTACTATAGCTTGAAAACTTTTGGATTTAGTGGCAATGTATGTTAAAATCAAAATTACGGATAACATTCTAAACATTTCTAGAAATGGAGCCCATAATGATTCGCCATTAGCGGATTTATTAAAATAAGAAATGGTAAGACTTAACAAACCCATAATAATTAGGTAACCGATTTCATAAACGGATCCGTCGGTTAATTCTTTAAGTTTCGTGAGCCTAGTCGAAATGAAACCTAAAATTATGATTGCTGAAATGATTGTAACAAGGTCATGTAAAGCTGATGCGCTTATATGCTGGATAATAATCATATAAGCAAATAGATTAAAAAACAATGCTACATTAAAAATAAACAATATTGCAAATAATATTAGAATCTTTTTATCGTTATCGGGTTTAAATTTTAGATTGGAGAACATATTATCTTATGGAGATATTTATATCCTAAATTATAGGGGGTTGAAATATCAAATTTAAATTGAATCAAATTCCCTTTTGGTCTTTTTTTTAAATCATTTAAAGAAAGTATATATTACCATTTATTAATTTGTAGTAATATATTTTTTCTAATTTTTCTAAATGGTGCAAGAATACCACGACTTCTACAGGTCGTGGTAGTTCAATCAGTATAAATAGGTGTTAATATTATTCGAATAGTATATTAACAATAATAATAATATTATTAAATGAAAATATAATTAGTAACTTTTATTTTATCTAATCCAACAACATATAGAAAAAGAAATAATCCTATTCGACAGTGATGATGTTAAAATTTGAGTTTTGAATAAGAATTCATTTCAAACTCTATTTTTGGTCATTGTTTTTTTGATTCATGAAATAAAATATTGATTAATATGGAAACAGAAAACCAACGTTCCGATGAAGATATACAATCACATGAGAACTCATTTGATAAGAAACGTCGCATAAGTGGCGCCATTTTAGGACCATTATGTGCTATTATACTATGGTTTCTCCCAATTCAGGGACTTTCAGATCCCGCCCACCACCTGTTGGCCATAATGGCATTGGTATCCATTTGGTGGATAACTGAACCTGTGCCCATCCCAGTCACATCGTTACTTGGCCCTACACTCTGTGTTGTGCTGGATGTTGTGCCTATGAAAGAAGCCTTTGCAAACTTTGCCAATCCAATCATATTTCTGTTTATGGGCAGTTTCCTCATTGCAACTGCTATGATTGTGAATGGTCTTGACAAGCGTATTGCCTACGGTATCATTTCGATGAGATGGGTAGGGGACTCCCCTCGACGCATCTTCCTGGCCATAGGGCTGGTATGTATGATTTTTTCAAGCTGGGTTAGCAATACTGCCACAGCAGCCATGATGTTCCCAATTGCATTGGGAATTCTTGAAGCCATCCGAGAGTTGATGGCGAAAAACGGTAAGAAAGTAGACCTTAGCAACTATAAATATGCCACAGGGCTCATGCTGATGATAGCCTATGCTTGTTCCATTGGAGGTATTTTCACCCCAATCGGTACACCTTCCAACCTTATTATGATGGGACTCCTCGAGCAGCTTGCTCCTAATGCTCCATCCATATCCTTCATCCAATGGATGATTTGGGGATTTGTTGCAATGATGGCCTTTTTCATCTTAACTTATTTCATATTATGGCGTATGTATCCAGCCGATGAAAATCATATAAAAGGAACAGAAACATTCATTCAGGATCGTGTCAAAGAGCTCGGCAAGTGGACTAAGGCACAGAAAAATACACTATTCGCTTTCGCTTTGACAGTTATTCTATGGGTCGCACCAGCAATCTTGACTATCATCTACGGTCCCGACGCCCCAATTGTGGAAACATTCAGCAGGTATTTCCCAGAGCACATTGTCGCTCTTGTTGGTGGATTGCTAATGTTCTTCCTGCCGGTGAACCTTAAGAACGGAGAGATGACACTAAATTGGAAAGATGGTGTTGAAGGTATAGATTGGAGCACACTGCTGCTTTTCGGTGGTGGTTTATCATTGGGTGGACTGATGTACACCACAGGATTGTCCAACTGGATGGGTGCTGGCATCAGCAATTTAATAGGATCTCATCCATCAGAGATTGTCTTCATTGCAGTTTTCTGCATTTCCACTCTGTTGCTCACTGAGTTCACATCAAACACAGCATCTACCAATCTCATTGGTCCGATTGCAATTACTACAGCCATGTCACTGGGATTCAGTCCTATTCCTGTTGCTGTAGGTGTTGCCATGGCTTCATCACTTGGATTTATGATGCCTGTCTCCACACCGCCTAATGCAATTGTCTACTCCTCTGGTTATGTCCCAATCACAAAGATGATTAAGACGGGAGCCATCCTTGATTTCATAGGCATCCTATTTATAACTATTCCAATAGTGCTCGTGCTTGTTGGAGCCGTCATGGGAATATAAGAAAATAGAAAATATGAAAATCGCATGAACATTAGTTTGTGTGATTTTTTTAATTTTATTTCAATGCTATACCTACTGGAACGCCAAATCATGTACCATAACCTGAGCCAAATAAAGATACTGATGTACTATTACTCTATAATTTGAAGAGTTGCAGTGTAAGATACTAAAATTATTACAAACAATCGATGAAAAGCAATTATTGTCACGCCAATGTCGATATGAAATTACTTTAAAAGTTGTCTGATATTCGAATATTCTTCTAGTTTAATAATATTGCTTTTATTTCAAACAAAAACTATATAATTGATTAATTCAATATATATCTGAAGAATTAGTATTTAATTAAGAATTAAGTTAAAATACATTTATTCAAATATTTGAATAATTCTTTATAAATAACTATTTAAATATTTAAATAATTATTTATATATGTTAATTCAAATATTTGAATATATATTATGAGGATGTTGCTATGATTGAAAAGGAAGAATTAATCGCAAATTTCATTAAAGATGAATTGACTGATGTTCCCAATATCTTAAATAAAGAGTTATCTAACACTAATATGAAATTCAACTCCCGAGAAGAATTGGATGAGATAAAAGGATACTTGGATACTTTTTTAAAAGAAGATACTTCAAATAAGATTATAGTTTTGCCAGGTCTTAGGGGTGTTGGCAAAACAACATTGATTCTACAGGCATATGAATATCTCTTAAAAGAAAAGAATATTCCTCCCAATAATGTGTTATACATTTCCTTTGATGATTTAAATGATCTGGTTGAATGCAATATAAGACAGATGGTTGAAGTATACCTGAAAAACATATTTCATGCAAACTTGAGAAATTTAGATGAAAAGGTTTTCATATTCGTTGATGAATCACAAATCGATAAAAAATGGGCTTCCTCTGGAAAAGTAATATACGATAAATCATATAATATTTTCATGATATTTACAGGTTCTTCGGCTCTTCATTTGGAACGCAGTGATGATCTTGCAAGAAGAATGCGTAAAAAATCCATAACTCCTCTAAACTACACACAGCATTTAAAATTAAAATATGGTATTGACGTAAGTTGTTTGTCTGCTGATTTAAGAGATTTGATATTCGGTGGAGATATTAATAATGTTTTATCATCAGAATTTAAAGCAAATAACTTATTGACCAATTGCTGGGATTACTCTTCTACAGATTGGGAGGAATATTTTAAATTCGGTGGTTTTCCAATATTGTTTGACAAAAAGTCTCATCGGGAAATATGTGAGGATTTGGTTGAAATTACACAAAGGGTCATTACAAAAGACATGCCGCAAATAAAAGAGCTTTCATCTGAAAACCAATCCAATGCAAAGCGTATTTTAAGATATCTTGCTCTCCAACAGCCGGGAGAATTAACACAAGCGAATTTGGCAAATTACTTGAAAACATCAACTGCAAATGTAAATAAGATATTGGATTTGCTTGAAAAGACCCATCTGATTTTCCATTGTGAGCCGTATGGTGGTTCAGCCAAAAGGGTTAAAAAATCATGGAAATATTATTTTGCAACACCCAGCATCAGACATGCCCTGTCAACCAAAGTGGGAAACCCATTGCTTGGAAGTGATGATTATGAAGGGTTCCTTCTTGAAAACCTAGTTGCATCAAATTTGTTTAACTTATCCAATAATCAATTCACAAATTTCACTATCTATTATGATGTCGATAAAAAAAGAAATGTTGATTTTCTGATTCAAAAAGATTGCGAAAACATCATTCCAATCGAGGTAGGTCGTGGAAAGAAAAAGAAACTACAGATTAAACATGCCATCAACAAATATAATTGTCAATATGGTATAGTGGTTGCAAATAACTACTCTTCTGTAAAAAAGGATGATGATGTAATTTATATACCTCCAAAAACATTTTCATTTTTATGAAATAGCTATTAATTATATATAACTTAAAAATTAAATCATTAATTAATTAAAATTATTTGAGGAGAGTTATATGAAAGGCGATGTATATTATGGGAAAGGTATAAGGGAGTTAAAAGATAGCCATCCTGACTTATTTGAGTTAGTATCTAACATTAACGATACTGTATGGGATGGAAACGTTTTAGATTATAAGACTCAAAAATTAATCGCAATTGGTATTACCGCTTCCCGTGCAGATCCTAGAGCTACCAAAAAGCAAATTAGAAGTGCTATTGAGGTATTGGGAATCACTAAAGAAGAGATTGTGGATGTTTTAAGAGTGGTATTATTAACCTCCGGTATGCCTGCATTTTCCAAATCACTTCAGATATTGAATAGTGTCACTGAAGCTATTGAAGAAGAAAGGGAAGATAAGGCTTAATTTCCCTAATAACTTTTCTTTTTTTTAGAGAATAAAAGTACTATAGATTATTAGAAGTATTGTAAATCCGATATAACATGCCATTCCATAATTTATGAATGCTGTTCTTATTGGATTTGTCAGCTCTATTTTTGTTTTTATTTTAGTTAATTTTGCTTTTTTATATTGGGTTAGTCCGTATAGTCCAAAAATCATCACCAATATTAAAATTAAAACGTAAATCAGTATGAATCCTATGTCGAATGAGGTATAGGCTCCCTGAGTGAGTGCATCTGCGCTTTCAATCACGAATAGGCTTAAGACTGACCCCATTAAATTCAGGGAAATGTGCAATAGGATAGGATAGATGATCTTTCCTGTTTTCATGTAGACATAGGCAAAAAAGCCCCCAAGCAGGAATGCATAAAAGAACTGATTCAGATTTCCGTGCATCAGTCCGAATAATGTTGCGGAAAGTATGATTGAAATTTTAGCTCCATATTTTATGGTTCTGTCAACTAAAAGCTTTCTAAATATCAGCTCTTCAAATATGGGTCCGATAATGCTTATGATTATCAAATTTAGCATTATGTCTGATGAGTTTATCAGGTTCTGAATCGGATTTGCAATGTCGCTTTGGATTGCTGTTCCGATAAGTGCTGTAACTGCAAGTCCAATCATATTTCCAATAATCATCAATGTGAAGCTGATGCAGAAGTAAAGCAGGAATGTTGTAATGTTTAATGAGTCCTTTTCCAGTTTTTCATGTTCTAGCTTCTTCATTAAAAACAACAGAATTGGAAACGGCAGAATATAGTTGCATATTGCTGATATTATGAGGCTGAAATTGATATTGCCCACTATTTCCGAATTATTGCCGATAATGTTGAATATGATTAGGGGAAATACTATTGTGCATATTGCATATATCAGATAGTTAAACCCCATATTTGAGAAGAATTTCTGATTTGTGTTCAATATTTTCACCGTTCTATTTTTTTCAATTCAATATTGATGTGTTGGCATATTTAAGTATTATATTTTTTAGGTATTCCTAAACTTTATATATTGCTTTGCATAAATATATTGCTATGATTAAAATATTTTTTGGTGCACCTAAATATTTTAATTAAAAGTATTATGGATTGTATTAAAATGAGACATGAAGAATTTATTGACAAATGCATGGAACATAAACATGCACTACTTTTTGCAGCTGGAATCGCTACTGCAATCGTAGGTAAAAAAGTATTGGAATCCAAAACAGTAAAAGATGCAGCAACTAAAGGCATGGCTGATGTCATGACCCTCAGAAGAGATGCTGAAGAGTGTTTTGAAGACATGAAACAAAATGCAGAAGACATTGTTGTAGATGCCAATGCACAAACCAAAAAAGAAATCTACGTAGAAGCTAAAGAATAAATTTATTTTTCAAGGTAAAAAAATGAAATATGAAGTAATGTATGACAACGGGTCTCGTTTAAGGCTTCGTTCAGGCCAGTGGGCTTTCACAAGAAAGGAAGGTTACGGTCTAGCTTCATTACTTTCAAATCAGAGTTTCATACATGAGGTACACACCTCCCATAGGAATGGAAGCATCTTGATATACTATGATGAGGGCATTGAAAACAAACAAAGGATATTCGATATTTTAGATAAGATAACCCTTGATGATTTGTTTGAAGCGGAACCGACACAAATCCAAACTTCAAATGAAATAACCGGTGATTTTTATTTAAAATTAACTAAAATGATTTTCCGCAGGGGAATATTTAAGCTATTCCTCCCAATGCCTATAAGAAATGCATTGACTATCTATCATGCGGCGGAATATATCTGGCATGGTCTTGATAGTTTAACCCGTTTCAATATTGATGTTGCCTTACTTGATGGGGCGGCAGTTGCAGGAGCATTACTGCACCATCAATATGCGCCTGCAAGTTCAATGATGTTCTTATTGTCAATCTCCGATGCATTGGAGGACTACACATTGCAGAAAGCCAAAAGCACTCTAAAAGATAGTTTGGCCTTAAACATTGATACTGTATGGGTAGTAGGAGATGACGGTGAAGAAAGACAATGTCCTGCTGTCGACATCGATAAGGGGGATAAGATCAAAATCCATATGGGTGATGTGATACCTGTTGATGGAAAAGTAATTGAAGGAGAAGCTATGGTCAATGAAGCTTCAATGACTGGAGAACCATTGGCTGTTCATAAAAGACCTGGAAAAACAGTTCATGCAGGAACTGTAATCGAAGAAGGCAATATAATCGTTGAAGTCTATTCGATGAATAAGGAAACAAGATTGAATAAGATTATTGACCTTATTGAAAATTCAGAAGAGCTTAAGGCAGACACTCAAAGCAAGGCTGAAAAGCTTGCAGATTCAATTGTTCCATACAGTTTTCTTGCCACAGCCCTTACATATCTGATTACTAGAAATCCGACAAAAGCCTTATCCGTGCTTATGGTTGACTTTTCATGTGCAATTAAATTAACTACGCCTCTTTCCATTATCTCAGCAATGAGGGAAGCATCTGATAACCGGATGATGGTCAAAGGTGGTAAATTCCTGGAAAATTATGCTAATGCAGATACCATTGTATTCGATAAGACAGGAACATTGACAAATGCAACCCCAAAGGTAGTTGATGTAATTCCAATGTCTAGAAGATACAAGAGGAATGACATCTTAAGGATGGCTGCATGCATTGAAGAGCACTTTGCACATAGTATTGCTGCGGCCATTGTAAAACAGGCTAAAGAAGAGGGTCTTAAGCATGAAGAAGACCACAGTGAGGTTCAATACATTGTGGCTCATGGAATTGTAACCGAATATGACGGCAAACGTGCCATAATCGGATCCAAACACTTCTTATTCGATGATGAAAAAGTCAAAATGACTAAAACTCAAGAGAAGAAGGTCAAAAAAGCAGCTGAAGAGCATTCAGTAGTTTATTTGGCAATCGATGGAAAGCTTGAAGGACTCATTTGCATTGATGATCCTGTACGCGAGGAAGCAAAGTATGTCATTGAGGAACTTAAGGAGTTAGGTATCGAAAATGTCATAATGCTTACCGGTGACAGCGAAAGCGGTGCCCGTGCAGGAGCTAAAGCACTGGGCATTACCCAATACAGGTCACAAGTTCTTCCTGAAGATAAATCAAAAATCATTGAAGAGCTTAAGGAAGAAGGCAAAACTGTTATCATGGTTGGTGACGGAATTAATGATTCACCTGCACTTGCGGCAGCTGATGTGTCAGTTTCAATGAAACATTCATCAGATATCGCCCGTGAAGTGGCAGACATATCATTGTTGTCCGATGATTTGTACGACCTTGTAACACTTAGGAAACTGAGCGTTGGAATGTTGGATAAAATCAATAAGAATTACCATCATATTGTTGCAGTGAACGGTTCACTTCTTGTTTTAGGAGTTTTGGGAGTAATTCCGCCATCCACTTCATCAATGGTGCATAATTTGTCTACCATGCTGTTTGGAGCGATGAGTACTCGCTCTGTTCTAAAAGAAAATGATTTTAATAAGGGTATGGAAGTTGAAGCTATTGAAGTAGCTGATGCTTCTTAATTTTTTTTCTTTTTTATTTGATTTTTTTTAAAGTTTTTATATTATTAAATACTAATCTATTATTGTATAAAGAATTTTTACTAAGTGATTGAATGTATGAGAATTATAAAAGCAAATTAATTTCATTAATTTTACCAATTGTCATAATTATTTTTTGGTATTTAATTACTGAAGGATTTCATATTGTAAATCCATATATTTTGCCAGGCCCGATTGAGGTTTGCAATTCCGCTTGGGATTTGATCTTGTCTGGAAAGCTTCTAAAAAACACTATCGATTCCTTGTTTAAAGTATTTGGTGGTTTAATTCTTGCATCTGTTGTTGCAATTCCTTTAGGAGTGTTGCTTGGATGGTATAAGACTTTAGAGGATTTATGTAGTTTTGTAATAAGTATTTTAAGACCAATTCCACCTATTGCTTGGATTCCATTTTCAATTTTATGGTTTGGTATAGGTACCATTCCGGCAATATTCATTATTTTCATGGGTTGTGTCTTCCCGATTTTGGTTTATACACTTGACGGGGTTAAAAGGACTGATAAGGTTTTAATCGAGTCTGCTCAGACTTTGGGGGCAAGTGATAGGAAAGTGATTTCACGTGTTGTACTGCCTTCAGTATTCCCATATGTTGTGTCTGGACTTAAAGTGGGTGTTGGAATAGCTTTGATGTGTACAATATCTGCGGAGATGATTGGTTCAAGTTCCGGTTTAGGATATATGATTTTACAGGCTACAAGCCGTTTTGATCCGGGTACTACTGTTGTCGGTATGATTGTTATTGGTTTAATTGGTTTAATTTTGGATTATGTTTTCGGATTAGCTCAAAAGAGGATATTCTGGTAGGTGTTTTAAATGACAATCGAAATTAAAAATATTTGTAAATCCTTTGAAGGTAAAAACAAAAGTTTATCAGTATTGAAGGATATTAACTTAACAATTGATGATGGTGAGTTGATTTGTCTTTTAGGCCCATCCGGATGTGGTAAAACAACCCTCTTAAGATTGATTGCAGGTCTTGAACATCCAAGTTCCGGAGAAATCATTGCAAATGGTGAAGTCGTAAAAAAACCGTCCGGTGACCGGGCTGTAATTTTCCAGCAGTACTCTCTTTTCCCATGGCTGACTGTACTTCAGAATGTTACTTTTGGTTTGGAAATGACTAAAAAAGGAACAAAAGAAGAAAATATTGCAGCTGCTGAAAGATATCTTGAAAGTGTAGGTTTAATTGACTTTAAGGATAGCTATCCTCATGAACTTTCAGGTGGTATGAAGCAGAGGGTTGCAATTATTAGATCTTTGCTTAATCATTCACCTATTTTGCTTATGGATGAGCCTTTTTCTGCAGTGGATATGCAAACTAGGCACAAGCTTCAAGAGCAGCTCATCGGGGTTTGGAAAAGATTCAAGAATACCATTGTTTTTGTAACTCACGATGTTGACGAAGCGGTCTATTTGGCAGATAAAATCGTGATTCTTGATAAGAATCCTGGTAGAATTGCTTCTATCGTTGAAGTTGACATTGAAAGGCCAAGAAGAAGAGATTCAAAAGAATTTATTCAAATTCAAGATTCAATCGTTAAAGATTTAGATATGGAAAAATAATAGTTACAATTTAGCTATTAATGTTCCATAATTTCCATTTTTTATTCCCTCATAGACATAATCGAGGGCTTTTAATATTGATGTGGTCAAGTCATTTCCTTTTGTAAGATATGCTGCGATGGCAGAGGATAGGTTGCATCCTGTTCCATGCAGATTATCTGTTTTTATCAATTCCTGTTTTTTAATTGTGACATTGCCTTTGATGTTTATGGTGTTTATTCCATCTAGATGGCCGCCGGTAATGATATTGTCACAGATGATTTTTT
The DNA here is from genome assembly GCA_030539795.1 of Methanobrevibacter sp. Lineage (GTDB taxonomy): Archaea > Methanobacteriota > Methanobacteria > Methanobacteriales > Methanobacteriaceae > Methanocatella. Next base: position 1,719 of record JAUNXN010000031.1, on the reverse strand, counting down.
CAGAAGCCTTTATCGCATCTTCTTCACTTTTAATTTCAAAATCAGTTAATTTTTCAGCTTCAGAAATGTTTGGTGTTGTCAGGATTGCATGTGGAAGCAGATACCTGTTCATTGCATCAGCCAAATCTTCCCTTGTCAAATCTCCGCCGGATGTTGCAACCATGACCGGATCCACAACGGCCTTCAGATCATATTCCTTAATTTTTTTTGAAACCATTTTGATTATTTCAGGGGAGTATAGCATTCCGGTTTTTATAAATTCAACTTCATATGCATCCAAAACGGAATCAATCTGCTCTTCAATGTAATCTTCATTAACGGGAAGTGTTGAAAAGAATTTATATGGGTTTTGCGCAGTAAGAGCAGTTACAATGCCTGTACCGTAAACTCCTATGGCCTGAAATGTTTTCAAGTCAGCAAAAACACCGGCGCCTCCTGACGGGTCAACTCCCGCAATGGACATCACTATCATCTAATCAGCTCTTGTTACTTTCAACCTTTCGCTTCCACGGTAGGATTCCACACTAACTTTAAGCTCCTTTAAGTATTTTCTGGTATGTGTGTTTGTTCCATGAAGCATTATTTCTCCTAAATCTTCTGTGGTATTCACATCCAAAGCCATAAAGAATGAATCGTGAACTTGAGGGTTCAATTTCTTCCTTTCAGCCGCTTTGATATGCTCTTGGTAGCTGAATCCCTCAAATCTTGTGTGGATTGCCATAGGTTTCATAATTATCATATTGGTTCCTCCGCCCTTTGCAGGAACAATAATGAAATTTAAATTTTTTGATGCTTCAATCAACATTCCAACATTGGTTTTTCCAATAAGCGGAATATCTGAAGGAACAATGATAACCTTTTTTGTTTTTCCTTTGCAATATTTCATTGCCTGTGTCAATGCTTTATTTAAGTTGGAATTGTCATTTTCGAGAATAGTAGTTACATTTAAGCTTTCGCCATATTCCAATACCTGCTCATCTCTGCTGATGATGATAATTTCATCAACATGCTTTTTTAAGGTGTCAGTTACATCTCTAAGCATTGCCTTTAGGAGATTTTCCCTTTCATCTTCTGATAAGAATGGTGAAAGTCTGGTTTTAGCATTTTTGAACTTTGTAACGGGAATTATTGCATATATTTCATCCATAAAATCACTTAATAAGTTTTAGCTATTAAAGCAATATATTTAGCATCTTTGCCGCTGGCTATACATTTGCCTTCACAAACTTCCTCTTGGATACCGAGGACGTCATAACCTGTTTTTTCCTCAATTTCATGTCCTACTTCCTCTTCTCCGCACCAATAGAATTTAACGACATTTCCTGCTTCAACCAATTCGCTTATTTCATCTAGATTGTTTGCAAATTTAACATGTTCTTCTTGGAAATTCCATGCTGCAGCAGAAAGGTTTTCAGAGGTTTTGTCAAGCAAGTCAACAACGTTATCTGCCAAATCATCATCTAAATTGAGTTCAATTTTTTCTCCTTCATCTCTTCTCATGGCTATTGTGATATTGTTTTCCAAATCGCGTGGACCGAGCTCAAGTTTAACAGGAGTTCCTTTCAATTCCCAATCGAAGAATTTTTTACCAGGTCTGATGTCCCTATCGTCAATATTGACTCTTAATCCTTTAGCTTCTAACTGTGATTTGATTTCACTGCATTTCGCTAAAACTTCTTCTCTTCCTTTTTTAAACAGGATTGGGATAATTGTAACTTG
>JAUNXN010000119.1 GCA_030539795.1 Methanobrevibacter sp. | reverse complement strand
CAGAAATTCCACCTACAACTCATGCTTATCCTGAAGCATTAGCTGAAGTACAAAAAATATGTAAAATTACCGGTTTCGACGAATTAATTGGTTACGATGAAGCAACCGGCGGATTAAAAGAATAGATTTATGAGGAGAGTTATAATATGGAAATTGCATACTTCTTAGGTTGTATTATGAACAACCGTTATCCTGGTATCGAAAAAGCTACCAGAAAATTATTTGAAGCATTAGATATTGAATTAAAAGATATGGAAGGAGCATCTTGTTGTCCTGCTCCTGGTGTATTCGGTTCTTTTGATGAAGAAACCTGGGCTACTATCGCAGCTCGTAACTTAACTCTTGCTGAAGACATGGGTGCAGACATTATGACCGAATGTAACGGATGTTTCGGATCCTTATTCGAATGTAATCACATGTTAAAAGAAGACGAAGAGAAAAAAGCTGAAATTAACAAAAACTTAGCTGAAATCGGTAGAGAATACAAAGGTACTATTAATGTTAAACACTTCGCTCAAATTTTAAGAGACGATGTTGGTTATGAAAAATTAGCTTCATTAATTGAAAAACCTTTAGACTTAAATGTAGCTGTACACTACGGTTGCCACTTCTTAAAACCTACCAAAACTATTGGTATTGAAGATAACGCTGAAAACCCACAAATCTTAGATGACCTTGTAGAAATTACTGGTGCTAAATCAGTAGACTACAAAGACAAAATGATGTGCTGTGGTGCTGGTGGAGGTTTAAGATCCAGAGATTTAGATGTAACTACTAGTTTCACTAAAGAAAAACTTGATCACATGACCGCTGCTGGAGTAGATGCAATTGTTAACGTATGTCCATTCTGCCACTTACAATTTGACCAAGGACAAGTTGAAGTAAACGAAAAATACGGAACTGACTTTGCACTTCCTGTATTCCACTTAGCTCAATTATACGGATTAGCTATGGGATTATCAGCTGATGAGTTAACTTTTGATGCTCAAAGAATTGATGCAACCCCTGCTATCAAAAAAGCTTTAGGTGAATAGATTTAAGGATTTTTCAATCCTTTTATTTTTCTTTTTTTAGGCATTGAAAACATAGTTCAGATATAAGTTATCGTTTTTGATAACTTTTTTTTATCTCAAAATTTTTTTGTTTGATAACATACGAATGATTTGCAATCATGTTTATATATGATTAGGTAAATAAGATTAAGTATTACTAAATATATGAGGTGTAATCATGTTTGTAGCAACATTAGATGGAATATTCAGATATTCTGACCTTCCAGAAGAATACGAACCTTATGTTCAATTTAAAGCAACTATTGATAAAAGAGAACTTAAAGCTAGTGATGAAGTAGCTATTTTAAATATTGCAGGTACTTCCACTCACCATGTATTGTTTTTAGATTCTTATTCCAGTACTGATGAAATTGAACAAGAGTTAAAAGATGCTGATGCAAAAATCAACCATACTACTTTGAAAATTATAGGTGGACACTTATGAGTTTACCTTCTGAACAAAATTGGTTAGTTCTTCATCATTTAATTACTGATTTGACTAAAAAGGGATATGAGATTCCTGATGGAATTAACCTTGAGATGGGATTAATCAGATCTACAATTAGTTCATACAAGAGGGATCCTTCCCATCCTGATTTGATAAATGGTTTAGCGAATGCAGAAATGTCTTTAAATAATGTTCAAGGAACTCTTTTGATAATAGCTGAGGAAGAGGGAGATGAATACGTTGACCATTGGCTTGATTTGCTTAAAAAGGTCATGAGAGGAGAAAAAGTTTTCGAATTTCCTGATTCAAGGTCAAAGTTTTTAGCAAATACCCCTCCAGGTTTGATTACTGGCAGAATTAATCTTAGAGTCCCATTGGCTGAAGAAAGAGTTCAGGAAATCGCTGAATGGAATGGTCTTATTATAGAATTTGAAGATGATGTGACAGTTCAGCTACATGGCGATAAAGAAGACCTTCAACATGGTTTGAAAGAAATGGGTTCTTTCTTTTTAGAGAATTAGGGGGAATTTTTTTGACTAAAATATTAGCTATTAGTGATATTCACGGCGAAGAAAATGAAAATTTGTATACCTATTTAGATAATAATGATATTGATTTAGTTTTAATTTTAGGTGATATTACCAATTTTGGACCTTTAGAATTTGTAGAAACATTCATTAATAAATTATATGAGTATGAAGTTGATGTAATAGCTATTCCTGGAAATTGTGACCCTAACGGAATATGTAACGCAATTAATGATGTTGCATTTTGTCTCCACAACAATATTGTGGCTTATGGCGATGCAATATTATTCGGTTTTGGAGGGTCTAATCCAACTCCATTCGACACTCCTGGCGAAATGGATGATGATAAGATTTACAGGCAAGTTTATGATTTATTAGCTAACTATGATTATGTATACAATTCAGATGTTCCTAAAGTAAGAATTTTAGCTACTCATGCTCCACCATTCAATACTGAAGCTGACAGGGTTGCAAATGGTGAACATGTAGGCAGTTCAGGAATCCAAAAATCAATACATGAATTTGAACCTGAAATAAATCTTTGCGGACATATACATGAAGCAAAGTCACTTAGTAAAATTGGAACAACTACTGATGTAGCAAATCCAGGTATGCTTAAAGATAACGGTGCTGTTTTAATTGATATTAAAGATGGCTCTGATTATGACATAAGCATTATCTCTTTAGATGAATAAGTATTTATTCTCTATTTTTTTCTTTTTTTATTGAATTTTCTTTAAAAATCAAATAACAAATTTTATTTAAGATTAATTTTAAAATTTTAAGTGATTATTATGATTTGGATTATTGGAGATGTTGACGGTAAAAAATATACGGAACCATTTTCCAAGGGAATTCTCTCCCGTTCACTCAATGTTGCAGATATCGGATATGAAAGAGCATATGATATGGCTAGTGACATTGAAAAAAACTTAATTAAAAATAATATTTGTGAAATAGCCAGTTATGATTTGGCTGATGTTGTTTTAAATCATCTTAAGAAAGTAGACCCAAAAATGGCACAAAAATATGAAAATTGGAGATCCCTTAGAAAATCAGAAAAACCGTTAATTATTCTAATTGGCGGGGCATCTGGTGTAGGTACATCTTCAATGGCATTTGAATTAGCTAATCGATTAAGGTTAAAGAATATTATAAGTACAGATATGATACGTGAAGTCATGCGGAAGATTGTTTCTAAAGAATTAAGCCCTGTCATTCATAAATCAAGTTTTGATGCTTATGAAAGCATAAGAACTCCTTCCGTTAGTGTAGATCCTGTGATTGAAGGTTTTATTAGTCATGTTGATGTTGTTAATGTAGGTATTGAAGCTATTATAGAACGGTCCGTTAAGGAAGGAATCAGTACAATTATTGAAGGCGTTCATATTGTTCCAGGATTCATTCGCAAGGATTTAATGGACAACAATAATATTATCATTTTCACATTGACGGTTGATGATGAGGAATCACATAAGCAAAGGTTCTATTCCAGATGTAGGCAGCCTTGGGTAAAAAGGCCTCTTGAGAGATATATGGATAATTTCGAAACAATCAGAAGAACACAGCAGTTCCTAGTCGAACAAGCAAAAATTAATGATGCTCGCATAATTAACAATGTGGAAATTAATGAAACAATTGATATCATGATATCTGATATCCTTGAGAAATTTGGAGGTGAAAATGATGTTGAGCAAGAAAGTTAAAGAGATAATGACAACTGAGGTCATTACTACTACCTGTGATGTTGATGTTGTCTGTGCATTCGAGAAATTGATGAAAAATAAAATCAGTTCCCTGCCTGTTGTCAAAGATGGTAAATTGGTGGGAATTATAACTGCAACAGACGTTGGCCATAATCTTATTTTAGATAAATATGAATTGGGGACCAATGTTGAACAGATAATGATTAGTCCTGTAGTTACTGTTTCTCCTGAAGATGATATTGAAACAGCAATTAAGCTTATGAAAGAAGGATCTGCTTCCGGAATATTAAATCAACTTCCTGTTGTCGAAGATGGTAAATTAGTAGGTATTATTTCCGATGGAGATATTATTCAAAAAATATTCTAATTTAAACCATTTTCACTTATTTTTTTTAAATTTTGCCCTTTTAAATTTAGTTACAATAACTTAATTTTTTTTCTAGAAAATGTTATTTTTTCATTTTAATTTCATTTCCAGTAATTGTTTTTTATTCCA
>JAUNXN010000030.1:13458-15817 GCA_030539795.1 Methanobrevibacter sp. | reverse complement strand
ATATGGGTCTTTTTATTCTTTTTACCCATTGATGGAGTTCCCTTTGACATTGATACACCTCCCTAATCTATCGTTAAAAAATATAATCTCGAAAGTATTGAATAATACTTATGGTGAAATATAAACAATATTGTCTCCTCTAATGAGCACAACACCGAGTCTTTTTGTTACTTCTCCGTCTTGTAACTCTTCTGCATCATTAAGAACTAAATTCATGTGTAAATCAAAGCTCTTAAGTATACCTCTAAATTCACGATCTCCTTTGAGTTTTATTAAAACAGGAGCATCCACAGATTTTCCTAATGCGTCAAGTGGTCTTTGAACATTTTGTCCGCTCATTATATCACCTTATATTATTACAATTTTAGTTTTTTTAATATGAATTGAGTAAGTACTCTTTATTAGACATAATATAATCAAGTTAAGATAAGACAAAACCTAATTAAAACTAATACTATTAATTATAAATAACCTACTATATAAATGTTACTTTATTTTAGGCAAAAAGAGTGAAAAAATAACAGAGATATTAATTATTAACTTTCCATTATTTTTCAAATGCTCTCTCACTTCACTTAATAAGAAAACAGCACAAAAATACTATCAATCAACCATCACCGGCAACACCATGCAATTTAATCGTGACAAATATATTGACATAATAATGTATATTTTGGCAAAATGCTACAATAAGCCCAATCTAGGAAAGACCGTGCTTTGCAGCATCCTGTATTTCATAGATTCCAACCATTATGAATTATACGGCAAGCTGCTTACAAAAGAGACATACATCAAATCCAAAAGGGGCATAAAGCCAGCGCACTTCAAAGAAATAACTGAAGAACTGATAGCCAATAACCAATTATTCTTAAGAAAGGAGCCATATTACAACAGAACAATACACAGGTATTATCTGACTATAATCCCATCACTTAAATTCAGCAAACAAGAACTAGAGATACTTGATTTTTCAATCAATCACTTATGTGACAACAATGCAAACAGCATACTGAAATATGCAATAAAAGACCCGCCATTGATAATTGCTGATTTTGGTGAAAATATTGACTGCAGATATGTCTTCTGTCGAAATAATGAGTATACGGCAAAAAAAATTAACAAATAAATTTATTTATTCTAAATACATAATATTATTCATTAAAATATTATTCGGGATTGACATGGTTATAAAAGTTAAAAAAAGAAATTTCTTGAAAAAAAAGAAAATAAAAGAAATTAAAGAGGAATTAGGCGAATACGGCAATTTACTTCAAGGAAAGAAAAATGTGGAAATACTTGAAGCAGAACCTAATTCATTTATTTTAGTGGATGGGGAACCATACATTATAATAATTGATGAAAAGCCGTTTCCAACACTAAAAGCGGCTCTAGCTAATGAAATTGATGCAAAAACCGTTACTGTTGATATGGGAGCCATTAGATTTGTAAGCAATGGCGCAGACATAATGAGTCCTGGAATCGTAGCAACATCAGAAGGTGTTGAAGCCGGAGATATCGTTTTAATCATTGATGAAACTCATGGAAAACCATTAGCTATCGGCGTAAGCTTAATCAGTGGTGAGGAAATGGTTGAAAATGATTCAGGAAAAGCCGTTGCAACCAAACATTATGTTGGCGACGATATTTGGAACTTTGAAATATAGGATGATAGTATGGCTGAGCTAAGATACAGAGCAGGAAAAATCAGAGATCCTGGAGTTCACAAAATCGGAATTATCGCACTGGGTTCACACCTGGAAAACCATGGCCCTGCACTGCCAATAGATACTGACGCTAAAATTGGAGCATATATTGCATTTCAATCTTCTCTTGAAACAGGAGCTAAATTTTTAGGAATAATATTCCCCGCTTATGAATTAGACACTATTGACCATGGAGTGCATGTTTCCCTTGATACATTAAAGGAAAATGTCATTGAAACACTTAATTCCGCTAAAAAATTCTTAGATATTGAAAAAGTTGTTATTGTTAATGCTCATGGAGGAAATATTCCTTTAATGGCTGAATTATGGGATATTGAAGATGAAACTGGGTTATCCATCATATTCAATAATAAAGTAATCTCATCAGAAGGCCCTCACGGAGGAAGCGGTGAGCTATCAATGGCCAAAGTCCTCGGAATCATCAATGAAAATGAAGTAATAAATCAGGCAAATGTCGACGAATATGAAGAAGTTGGCCTATATGGATTCAAACAGGCACGCCAAGATGACCCGAACATTGAAGAAGGTGCAATAGACGTTGAAGAAAATGGTGTTTATGTGGATGAAGAGTACGGAGAAAGGTTGTTTAATTTAGCTATCAACTCCGTAATCCTTGATGTCGAAAAGTTATTGGA
>JAUNXN010000030.1:1887-13358 GCA_030539795.1 Methanobrevibacter sp. | reverse complement strand
GTTCCATCTGTAATGGCTGAAAGGTTATCCAAAATACTTCCCGAATCACTCTCATTTGGTATAATTGAGATTGGTCCTGTTATAGATGCGCAAACGCAAGCCAGACAAAATGCAATAATGGCCACTATAAAAATTACTAAAACTGTTGCAGATCTACTTGACAAGTTACCACCTCACAAAATTAACTAACAATAATATGTTTACACTAATATAAAAAGATATTGATACAATGAAAACTATTAAAAAAGCAATACAAAGTGAAATAAACGTTAAAAAATCCCAGTTCATTTGTACATTAGTTCCAACCAACTCAAAAGCCGAATCCAAAGCTGTTATTCAAAAATTAAATGAACAATACAATGATGCAACCCATAACTGCACAGCATATATTGTAAATGATGGGGAAGGCTTTGATGATGACGGCGAACCTGGCGGAACTGCCGGAAAGCCTATGATTAATGTTTTAAGAAAAAACGAGCTTCACAATGTAACTGCTGTCGTTACAAGATACTTCGGAGGAATAAAGCTTGGTGCGGGAGGTCTTGTAAGGGCATATTCAAAATCTGTCATGGAAGCTATCGGCAAAGCTGAAATACTTGAGATTGAAGAGTATGACGTTTATGAAATTCTTTTTGAATACTCAGAAATAAAAACTGCAGACACAGAAGTCAGAAACAATAATCTGGACGTCATCAATAAGGAGTATTCCGATAAAGTCAGCTATGATATTGTATCAAAAGACAATAGGGACATCTTAAAAATATTTGAGAAATACTCTGGAAAAATAAGCGTTGATTTTAAAAACAAACAATTTTTAGAAAAATAAAGAAATGAAGAACTTATTGTTCTTCAAAATTTGCAGCAGGTACACCGCAGACAGGGCAGGTGTAGTCTTCTGGTAATTCGTCTTCATCTAAAACGAAACCACATACTTTACAAACGTATGCCATTTGAAACACCTATTCCACTTTTTCGAACATGTCAGCAGTTGCGCCGCACATAGGACATTTGTAGTCTTCTGGGAGTTCTTCGAATTCTTCAGTTGTGTATCCGCAAAGTTTACATTTAAATTTTGCCATATTTAACAATCTCCTTAAAGTTGTATTAAATTATATAATTTAATTAATATTATCTTTACATTTATAAATATATAAAATTATTTAAATTTTTTCAAACATTGCCTTTGCCATTCTGCATTTAGGGCATTTGAAAGAGCTTGGCAACTCTTCAAATTTGGTGCCTGCCGGAATGTTCAGGCCTTCTTCATAATTATCTTCATCGATAGTATATCCACAGATTTTACACTTATATTGAGCCATAAAAATAATCTCCTTTTACTTAAAACCTATTAGGGACTTTCAAGTGGTCCGGAAGCGGTTTGATACGTGCAGGTGTTCCGATAGCCAAATAGAATGGTGGAACTGAATGTATGACAATAGCTCCAGCGGCAACTATAGAACCTTCCCCAATCTCAACATTTGACAGAAATGTTGTGTTACCTCCAATTGAAGCACCACGTCTGATTTTAGGTCCCTGAAGTTCATAATTGATTCTTACAGGATACTTATCATTTGTAAAACAAGCGCAAGGTCCGATAAATACATTATCCTCAATTACAGAATTGGTTGGAATATATACATTGGACTGGATGCTGACATCGTTTCCGATGATTACATCACCTTCAATGACAGTATTGGTTCCAATCAGCACGTCATCTCCGATATTGGTGTTTTCACGAATGACAACATTGTGTCCTGTTCTGAAATTATCTCCGATGACCACATCATTGTAGATGATTGAATTTGATCTTATTGTATAATTCTTACCGATTACCGGAGGTCTTGAATTCGGAGCATATTCAACACCGAATTGAATGTTCTGCTCTTTAAATTCATCTAATTCTGGTTTTGAATAATCTGGTTGGATAGATTCTCTTTTAATGACTGGCCTTTCATATATTACTTCCTCTCTTGGAGGCTGTGCATAGTAATTATCCTGTTGGTAGACCTTTCTTGGAGGCTGGGAATACAACCTGTCGTCCCTTGGCATAGCTGCTTGAGGCTGCCTTTGATAATAAGGGTTATCCTCAAATCGTTCATAAGGTTTTTCTCGAATTTTTGATTGCCTATCACCAAGAGTTTGTGAAAATCTAACCATAATATCAAACCTACATTTAATTAAAATAATTTGTTAGTGAATTAATTTATGTTTGCAATTAGTATATATAGTAGATGGTTTTAAATTGATGAAATATTTAAATGCAAAATTTATTTAAATTTAAAAAATAATACTTTAAAAACAATATTGGAATAAAACAAACAATAAAAATAAATATTATACAGATTAATCCATATTTATGACCAAAAAAGAACTTTTAAATGAATATTATTATGAAAAACTTACAAAAAGTCATGACTTAAGCAATTTTTCATGTGGAGTAAAAGACCTGGATGCATTTCTAAAAGAAGATGCATTGATTCAACAGGAGAAAAAATTGAATGTCACTTATCTAGCTATAAGAAAAAATGAAATATTAGGATTTATTTCTATTTCAGCAGATAATATTAGATGTAGAGATATAAATAAGAAACTAAAAAGCATATATCCCAACTACCCTGCAGTTAAAATCGGCAGATTTGGAGTATCTGAAAAATATCAGGGCATAGGACTGGGAAGTGATATCCTAGAAACAATTCAAAAGATAATTATAAAAATGTCTAAAAAATTAGGTATTTCATACATTACCATAGATGCTTACTGCAGTGCAAGAAAATTCTACCTAAAACATTCATTTAATCAAAAAATGAAAGATTATGAAAAGTTAAGAAAAAAGGGAGTAAAAGAAAATGATACAATACTAATGTATAAACATATAAAAAAAATTTAAAAATCAAATCCGCACAAGGGAACATCCCTAGCATTTCTAATTTTTTCCCTATATCTTTTTTCTTTTTCAGTTAATGGAGCATCCATATCTTTTATTAGATCATTTAAATCCTTTCCTTCAAAAATTGGAGTGGGTGCAATAGGTTTAGCCATAAATATCACATTTAATAATGTTTTATTTTAAATAAGAATATTTTTTATAAATCAATCATTTAATAATATATTGTTTTATTTAATATTTAAAGTTTATTAAGGCCTTAATTTAACTAAATAAGATAGTATTAAATTAAAAAATTAAAAACAAGTAAATTTTACAAGTTAACATCAATTTTATAATTGTAACACAATTATGGGAATAACTGCATCTAATCATTAACCTACTTATTTTTCAACTTTATAATAATTTCAATAAAAATATATCTCAATTTTAAATAAGGAAAATAGAAATTAGAACTAAAATTAATAACCTAAAAAAACAACAAAATGATAACCTTATTATCACATTAATAACATATATTTAGTATAGGAGGGAAAATGTATGGTTCAATATTGTAGAAAATGTGGAAACGAATTAGATGATGATGCAGAATTCTGTGATTCATGTGGTTTTAATCTTAATAGTAATCTAAATGACAATCAAACAAAAGAAAGCAAGGCAACAACTACACCAACTATACAAAATGATAAATCCAATCTTGTTACAAGATTACCATTAATATTAGCCATAATAGGAATAATTGTGTCAATAGCTGAAGGATTAGGAACACCAATGCTCTTTGGTTTGGATAATATTATAATGGCAATGGCCATTGGTATTATTGGAGGAATAATGGGTATTTTATTAATGGAAAAATTTGATGAACCCTTAATTGGAGCTGTTGAGTTAATAGCTACTGGGGCTCTTATTTTCATGTTTATTGGTCGTTTTGGTGAAATATCAACCGTATTGTTTATAATAAGTGCAGTTTTAGCATTATACTTTAAAGGAACTTATGCGAATAACAAAAAATTGTGGGCAATCCCTATTTTAACTGTTGTTTTAATATTTGTATTATTAATCGGTGGAGGGGCATTATACCAAATGAATGCAGAAAATTCCATTGAAGTAGGCAATATTACTCAAAATATCAAAAATGATGGTTATGGATACTTTGATGGGGCTGTTTCAGGAGATATTTATGTAGGTACAAATTTTGATTATCTGGAAGTTACAGTGGATTATTATGACAGCGAAGATAAAGTAATTGCTTCAACAATCGGCTGGAATGAATTACATCCAGATAATGGAAAAACCTATAAATTTGAAGGAACTTATATTGACCAAAAACAACCTGTAAAAGCAGAAATCAAGGTTGTCGATTCAGCCGGTTCAAAAACACCATTATATACTGAAAATATAACCCTTACAACATCAAGTGGAGTTTAAAAAACTTCACTTACTTATTTTTTTAAAAAAAAAGAAAAATAGGAATTAAATCCCATTGACAAAGGATTTAATCCAGTTTAAAAGTCCGTCAAGTGAAAATTCACTGGATGAAGAATTGCCAAGAATATCACCCACCTGATCTTTGTAGTAGTTTACGTCCCCTTGAACGTTTTGCACTTGCTCAATGGAATCGGCCAGGTTTTCAATATCCACATTTGTTATGTTGATGTTGTTGTTTTCAACATAGTTGTTGATGATATTGACGATTGTGTCGTGATCAGTAACGTTTTCTGCGGACACTTCATCCTTTACTTGGTCTACTAGGTCTGCGAGTTCATTTGCATCCACACCGGAGTTTTCAACGATTTCAGCTTCAGTGTAGATTTCATCATTTGCAGCTTCTTTTACGCTGTCCGGAATTTCAACATCTGTTACCTCTTCATAGGAGTTCATTATTCCTGCAAGGGCGGACTCGCCGGTTGCCTGAACAGGACTTGTCACATAAACATGACCTTTAGTAATTCCAGCTGATTTCAAGGCTGAAATGTACATGTCACCGGTTATTGTGGTGATTTTTGATTTGTCAACGCTCACTTTCAAATCAGCATTATCGTTTAAATCAACAAGCGCTGAGGACAATATTTGATTTGAGTTGTAATATTTGCCTGTAATTCCGCCTGAGATTTGATTTACCTGATCTGCTGAAATTGTTTTTACACCAACATTACTTATATCAACATTTGCCTGGTTGACAAAGAAATTGTCAACGAAAGATTTGTAGTCTGAATTTGAATAGGTTGTCTCGCCATATGTTATTACGACATTGGAATCAGTTGAAAATCCTGCCGGGATTAACATGCCGGCAAGGATCAATGCTAATACTAGTACAGTAATCTTGCGCATTTTTATCACCTCTTTTTGAATTCCTATCATAAGTTAGCGGAAGTAGTATTTAAATGTTACAGTTTTTTGAAAAATTTTTAATGATTTTCAGATATAAAAAAATATGTGAAAAATATACAATCCAATAAAGACATATTTTAAAAAATGTTCAATCATAATATTATTGAAATGGATGATGAAAATTAATATGTAATGTAAAATATATATTATACTAAAGTGAAAATTGTTTTGGTTTAAATGAAATTGATGATTTATGAAGACAAATGCATTGGGTGCGGACAATGCAAATCCGTATGCATCAGAGACAACATTGAAATCGACGAAGTGGCCTTTGAAACAGGAAGCAACTGCTTTGAATGCGGACACTGCATGGCAATCTGTCCGACAGGCGCAATAACCCTTAAAATCTTTAAAGGGCATGAAGACAGAATCGTCGAATACTCCTCCAGGGACATGCCTTTAGAATATCATGACCTTTTAAGCTTTTTAAAGCAAAGGCGTTCCATACGCTGGTTTAAAAATAAAAAGATTGACAAGTTCACTTTTGACAGGATATTTGAAGGGGCATACTATTCCCCATCAGCCCAAAACGAACAGGATGTGGAGTTTGTAGTCCTGGATAAAAGATTGAACGACTTCATGAAACACGTTTATGACATAATCAAGGTTGAAGAAGAGGAATTTTTCAGAATAAAGCAGCTTGGAGACTATCTGAAAGACCCTTCAACAAGAAAATATCATCCTCTCCTATGGCAGGGCCAACAGCTAATACTGACATTTTCAACAGACAAGACAAGTGCAGTCATTGCCAATACCCGCATGGAATTGCTGGCTTATTCCTTAGGTCTTGGCGGATTCTATTCATTGTTCATATTAAAGGCTGATGAAATAGACCATGACAAACTAATGGAATTTTTCCCGCAGATAGATAATAAAAAGCACATGTACTCCTCTTTCATAATAGGATATCCTAAAAAGACCTTTAAAAGGACAATACCTCACAATGAAATCAAGGTCAAATACATGTGAAAAAAATTATTGTAAAAGATTTGAAAAAGTAATATATTTTTTCAAAAAACAGTGAAAGTTCAAAAAAAAGGCAGTGCTTTTGGAATATATCAATCAAAAATTACCTCCGTCCAATTCATGAAAGAACAATAGTTATATTTTTATATTTCAATTAATAGAATTTTAATTATATTTGAATATATTTAAACAGAAAGCAAAGCTTTTTGGATAATTTATTTAAGTATTCGAAAACTACAGTTTATATTCTAACTGAAAATATTATTAAAAAATTGAGGAGGGATTTTATTTCTGACGATAATACGCAGCATATGCATGAACAGCAAAAACTGGATCAGCGTATGCATGAACAGCAGCTGCAAAAACAGCACATGCGTGTTCAGCGCAGGTTTAAGCGTCACCGACTCAGGCGAAGAGCGGATAGAATCATTAAAAGAAGACCGCCGTGGAGAGAGTATAATTTAACTTTTGTCGTATTGATTCTAGTTGTTATTTCAATGTATATTGGAGTTATAGAAATCAAAATAACCGACACAATCAGCTTTTTACTATTGCCTTTAATATATTCTTTGGTTATGGGGTTGGCTCTTTATTTGGCAAAGCCCTTTAAATACATAGATGATGAGCAAGCCAAAGTGGCTGAAGGGGTTATGGTTCTGCTTATTGGTGTTCTGATTTGTAAATTAGCTATTTCAAGTGGGCAGTCCATCGGCATTATTTTTCAGGTAGGGCCTGCTTTAATCTTACAGCTTTTAGGTGATTTAGGTACTCTTATAGCATTGCCTGTCGCTTTGCTTTTAGGTTTTAGAAGAGAAGTTATCGGTATGGCAAGTTCCATTTGCCGTGAACCGAACTTGGGAATTATTATTGATAAGTATGGCTTTAACTCACCGGAAGCGCGAGGTGTTTTGGCTATTTTTGTTATAGGGTCCATTATCGGTACCCCATATATCAGTTTCTTATCAAGCATGTGTGTTTCACTCATACCATACCATCCATATGCCTTTGCAATGGCATCAGGTATCGGAAGTGCAAGTATGAATGCTGCGGCATTGGTTCCATTGGTTCATATGAACCCAGGAATGGCTACCCAACTTGAAGCATTTGCAGGATGCAGTAATATCCTTTCATTCTGTCTGGGAATTTACATGTGCATATTTATTTCATTGCCTCTTGCAGAAAAATTGTATAAATGGTTATCCCCAATTTTAGGTAGGGGAAATGCTCAAATTGAAGAAACCCAGTATGAACCTGATGATATGGAAGATGATGATGATTCTATAGATCAATTGAATATGGGTAAACTTAAAAGATGGGCAGGATTGCTCCTTGGATTTTCAGTCATTGTGGCTGTTGGAAGCGTTGTAGGTTATCATGCTTCATTTGTTGATGCATTCATTGCGATGATGATTATTTCTTTGATTACCATTATAGGCATGTCTCTTGAAAGGATTGTTCCAGTCCATATTCCATCAATTATCTACATCAGTATAATAGGTTTGCTATTGGCTATTCCAGGCGCTCCAACTGCTGATTTTGTATCCCACTATGTTTCTCAAGTTGAGTTAACTACAATCTGTACAGCATTCTTAGGTTATGTTGGTATTGCAATCGGTAAAGACTGGGATAAATTTAAAAAAATCGGTTGGAGGGGAGTTATTGTTGCCTTAATTGTCATTAGCGGAACTTACCTTGGTTCTGCAACAATTGCAAATATAACTTTATTTTTAACAGGAATGATTTAATCAAACCATTCCACTTCTTTTTTTATTTTTTTAATAGAATGTCTATTTTGTTTTAATGCTTATACATTAACATGTTCCAATAGCTTATTTTGAGATAGTCGATTGAAAAAAGCTAAAATTCCTCTGTGGAATCACATGGTTTAATCCAATCTTCACCATTTACAAGAGTCTCTATTGCATCTACAATACAATGCGGATTCCATCCAACAACCGCATCTGACTTCTCTTCCAATTCCTGTAAAATGAATTCCATACCGAAGAATCTGATCAACAGCAAGGGAACATTGAATTCCTTAGACTTGTCTATTAGTTCATCGAATATCTCCTGATTATCATGATATAGGCCGAACAGCAACACAATCACATCAATTTCATTGAATAACTCCTCAGTCAAATCATCATCCATTGTATTATATTCCTCATATAAAAAATCCTTTTGACTATCGATTCTTTCCTTATAGAATCCATATTGATCATCAGGATCAATTCCCTTAGTTATAAGCAACTTATAAACCCTTTTTTCATCTGACATGAAATTATCCTCCATAAATAATCTGGACCAGTTTTATTTCATCACCGTCATTGATTACGCTTTCCTCAAAAGTCAAATCACCGTTTTGCTTTGCGACTATGGTCTGAGCGGACAAATCCAAATCATTCAATAAATCATTTATGGTATAATTTTCATCTTTTAATTCTCTGATTTCATCAATATCTTTAAACTTTAAGTTAAAACTCATAATATCACTTCAAATTCTTGATTAACGATTTTGCTGCTGTTGAACTCGAGCACCGGTTCAAACAACAGGCACTTCATAAATAGTTAGCATCACAAAAAAATTAACAATTGTTATATTATTTTAAGATAATATAAACCTTTCGATGAAAAATATTTAAAAATAGTTGAATTGAAGCAATTAACTTTCTTTCAAAGCTTTCTTAGTGATTCTAATTGCACCTGCACTATGAATGCGAACGATAGGGTTTTCATCATTTTCAGCAATCCATTCCAGCTTTTCCAGATAAGGCTTTACATACTCCGGTTTTCTTTTTCCAATCACCCTGAACATTTCAGGAGCTTCTATCCTGACCTTTTGCCCTGAATCAGAAATCATCTCATAAAATATGTCCAGTTTTTCGCAAAAGAGCTCGGGAGCATTTGAAGCTATGTTTTCACAGGCCCAGATAAATGCATGCCTGACGTTTTCCGATTCATCACGCCTCAATTCCATTAGCCTGTCCAGATGAGGAATTACGAGACTTTCATTTGCCCTGCCTATTCTACCCATCGCATTGGCTGACCTTTCCCTCAATTTGGGATTTTCATTATCCAAGTAGCTGGCGATATTTTCAACATGGCATTCGATTTCTTCAGGATGCATTAATCCCATCTCTCCAAGAAGCCATAATGCCTTTGCCTTAACGGCAATGGAATAATCTTCATTCAATTTGTCTGAGACATCACCAATATTTGCTTTCCAGCAATCCTTATTTTTTGTTATGTCTCTCAATTCATTTAGAATAGCTTTATCATCCATATTTATTCCTTTCAATCCTAAATTATCAATATATCTGTAGAAGCATTCACAATAGATATCAGAATTAAAAAAAAAACTTGTAGGTTTTGCCAATGAAAAATTCATAGAATGTCTTTAATATCAAGCACTGGAGTGCCGTTTAACATGTCAACTCCATTAAACTTGATGACATTCCCGTTAATCTCTTTTATTTTTATTGTGGAAACTCCAATTGGATTTGGCCTGTTCGGCGCATGAGTTGAAAACAATCCCTTAATTGGACCATTTCCCATGAAGGGAACCCTTTGCTTGAATCCCTTTGATTTATGGAAATAAAACAATACCATATACTCTTCACCGGCTTCCATGTTGGACATGCTTTCCAGGTATTCCTCATTGATGATTATTTCCGCTTCCACATCCATGGATTCCCTAGTGGACTTCGGCATGTTGCCGACATCTTCAAAGGGAGACTTGATATATCCAATCGGCTTGAAAACTATTTCTTCATCCATAAAACCACCAACATAAGATTTAAAAATGATTCTATTTTAATCTTAGCAACAATCATTGCATGCGGAATTGCGTAGTTCTAAAATTCCTTTTTTGCTGACAATCCTGTCAATTCCGGAGTTCTTTACCATTCTGAAGCATATCGGACAAGGTTCTGCATCATCTATTTCCACCCAATCGCCGTCAGCATACTTTTCTCCTGCCAAATAAATGGTTGATCCGAGCATCTCATTTCTGCTTGCACTGATCATGGCATTCTGTTCGGCATGGACTGAAAAGCAATCATTGTAGTTTCCGGAATTGGATGGAAGGTTCATTCTTTTACAGTTTCCTCTATCACAGCAGTTTTCCTCCCCTCTAGGATTTCCATTATATCCAGTACTGACGATTTCGTCGTTATTGACAATTACTGCTCCATAGCGTCTTTTCAAGCAAGTGCTTCTTTTTGATACTGCAAGAGCGATTGCAAGGTAATATTCGTTTTTACTCATACGGTTTTCGTTTATTGTTTTTTCATCTGCCATTCTTTTATCTCCATTCCATTAAAAATATAATTAAATCCTGTAATTTTGTTTTAGAAGTTATGGTGGGAATTGCACTCCCACATATTTATTTTTACTATATGACCACCGGTTTTACTAATTACAACATCATATAAACCGCTACAATACTTGGTATCGCAATGATTATTGTATTTCGAACCATTCTGAAACGATGCCATTTCCATTCTTTTTCTGTCAATTCCTTTGTTTTCGGAATTTTCAAAACGCTTAAAATAATGCTGGCTGACAGGAAAATGAAATACGCATTTAAGATAAAGAGATATCCTGCTCCAAGGAGCATGTCCCATCTTCCATTTGCAATAGAAAATCCACAGGTACATAAAGGAGGCATAAGAGCAGTTGCAATTGCAACACCCGGGATAACGGTGTTCACTTTGTCTTCTCTAGTTTGTCCTATGATTCCTGCAAGTCCCCCGAAAAATGCGATTAGAACATCAAAAAATGTCGGTGATGTTCTTGCAAGCAATTCTGCAGTCGGTTCCTTAACAGGAGAGAGGAAGAAATAAATTGCAGCTGCAGTAACACTGATTGCAATCTGTATTCCGAAACCAACCATATGATTTTTAAGCAGAGGATAATCCGCTGCCACATTTCCATATGCAGAGGCAAGTATACTTCCCATTATAGGTGAAACCAGCATCGCACCGATAATCACCGCAGTGGAACTCATATTGAGACCAACAGATGCAATTACCATTGCACATACCAGTACACACATATTAGTTCCGGTGATTTTTCCACCATCCAGAAGACGTGTACGAATCTCCTCATTAGATGCCGAATCCTCTTTTAATGAAAATGCCATTTTTATTTTTTCTTTTACCGTTTCGTTATGATCTATCTCCAAACTCATATTCCCATTTCCTCATTTATCCCATAAGCAGATAAAAAA
>JAUNXN010000030.1:0-1787 GCA_030539795.1 Methanobrevibacter sp. | reverse complement strand
AAGAAACTATAACTAACGAGGTAGTTAAAATGCAAAGCAAAATATCACAAGGACTTGACATGAAATTTCCACCAATCGTATTGATAAAAAGCGATACCAAACCCGAAAATGCTGCTGGACCTAAAGAAGGCAAAGGCGGATGTGTAATGAGTTTCGTTGCACAGACAATAGCTAAAAGAAAAACAACATGCTTTGGCCGTGAAAATATCACTTGCGGAGGAATATCTTCCGGATTTGGCTGGGGAACCGGTTTTGCCGATGAAGATGCTGTAGACTTTCAGGCATCCTTTCTGTCATTAGGCGTCGATTCAGCTCCTGACAAGGAGGAATACCTAAAGAGATTGGAGCATTTTGCCAAACCGACACGTGAAATGTTCATGCATGGTGAGAGAATCTACTGTGACTTTGAAACCGCAAAAACAAACATCAAAAATAGGCCCATATATGATAGCGAAGACTACGTAATTTTTAAGGGTATTGAAAACCTGGAAGATGGAGAAATACCTGAATCCGTAATTTTTACTGTCAATCCTATTGAGCTGACAGCACTGATACAAATCAATTCATCATTCAGGACTAAAGATTCATATATCTTAACTCCACAGGCATCAGCTTGTCAGGCCATCGGTAATTTCGTATTCGAGCAAGGCGAAAGCGATGACCCGAAACCTGTTTTGGGACCGATTGACTTTGCAGGCAGAGGCAAAATGAAACATTTCATCCCAAATGAGTATATGACATTGTCAATGCCTTGGAAACTGTTCTTAAAATTAGAAGAAGTAAGCGAAAACAGCGTCCTTCAGACAGATTTTCTAAAAAAGTATGAATGAACCTATTTTTTGTGAAAATATTCTCGGTTGGAATCACATCCAACTGGATTTTCTATTTTAATTCACATCATCAATTTTATCCATTCTTCGTGATTATTATCGTTTTTGAAGTATTTTTCAAAGATTTTCCGCCTATTTTTAATAATCTTTTCATACTTTTCAGGTTCTTCATCCCTGAATTTGTCATGAACTGCCAATAGCAAGCGATTAAGATAATCGTTCAGATTTTCCTTTTCCTCATCTGTCAAAGAGTTGAAAATGTCGATGTCCTTATGCTTTTTGAACTTGAGGTTTCTGCCTTCTTCAGTCAGTTCAACAAGCAGAATCCTTTTATCCTTTTCTGACGGAACCTTTTTGATGAAGTGCTTCTGTTCCAATTTGTTCAGGGTTTCATTGAGTGAACTGACACTGATATTAAGTATTTCAGACAGTTCCTTGGTAGATAACCGGTCCTTTCGCTTTAGAAGAACAATCAATCTGCCCTGGCCCTTTGTAATGCTCTTCATTTCAGGATTTTTCTTCTTGTTCCTTTGATCCAGAATTTCATTTATCATGGCGAACTTGTAGAACAATAGCTGATTGTTGATTTCATCAGTTTTCATTTGCGATTCTCCCCTTTTGAGCATTCAGGGTATTGTAGTAATATCCTTTCTGTTTTAGCAAATCCTCATGTGTTCCCTGCTCAATAATATGCCCGTCATCAATTACCAGTATCTTATCAGCATCCCTGACTGTTGAAAGCCTGTGTGCTATGATGAAGCTTGTCCTGTTTTTCATCAATCTGTCCATAGCCCTTTGAATTAGCTTTTCAGTTCTTGTATCGACAGATGATGTGGCCTCGTCCAGAATCAGTATCTGCTTGTTTGAAAGGATGGTTCTTGCAATTGTCAGAAGCTGCTTTTGGCCATGGGAAATATTGTCAGCATCCTCGTTCAGCATCATTTCATATCCTTCAGC
>JAUNXN010000029.1 GCA_030539795.1 Methanobrevibacter sp. | reverse complement strand
TTTTCGTTCCTGCAAAATTTGCGAAAGATGCCGCATTTGAAGCAATCAGACACTTAGATTTGGTTGTTATCATATCAGAGCATATTCCAGTACATGACAGCATGCAGATTATGGCATATGCAAAAGAGATGGATACCACCATTATCGGTCCGAACACTCCGGGAATCATCTCTCCTGGCGTTGGAAAATTAGGTATCATGCCTACTCACATCTTCAAGGAAGGTAATGTTGGAGTAATTTCAAGAAGCGGTACATTAACTTATGAAATCGCAAGCGAATTGACTAATGCCGGAATCGGTCAAAGTACTGCTGTTGGTATTGGTGGAGACCCTGTTACTGGGGACAATTATGTTGACATTTTAAAAAGATTTGAAAAAGACCCTGCTACTGATGCTGTTGTTTTGATTGGTGAGATTGGAGGAACTGCAGAAGAAAGGGCTGGAAAATACATTTCAGAAGAAATGACCAAACCGGTCGTATCATACATTGCAGGCAGAACCGCACCGCCAGGCAAAAGAATGGGACATGCCGGAGCTATCATTCAAGGGGATTCCGGTACTGTCGAAAGTAAAACAAAAGCTTTAAATGAAGCTGGTGTTGAAGTAGCAATCAAACCATCTGAAATTGTAGATTTACTTAAAAAGGTTATGTAATGACTAATCAGGAAATTATTGATAAATTATTGAATGGCGAAATGAAACTTTATCAGGTTGATAAAGAAGTTTCAGCCAAAGAAGCAACTGATATCAGAAGAGAATTTTTAGAGCAAAAATATGATTTAGATTTGTCTAACATCTCTAATTACACTCTTGACATGGAAAGAGCATCAGCCCGTAATATTGAAAACTCCATTGGAGTATTGCAACTTCCTATGGGTATTGCAGGTCCATTAAAAATTAATGGCGAGCACTGTCAAAGGGAAGTATTTGTCCCATTAGCCACCTCTGAAGGAGCGCTTGTCGCATCAATCAACAGAGGTTCATCAACAATCACAGCTTCTGGAGGGGCAAATGCTAGAGTGGTTTCAGATATAATGACTCGTGCACCTGCAATCAAATGTGAAGGTGTTAGTGATGCTTTAAAGATTAGGCAATGGTTTATTGATAATTTCGATGAATTAAAAGAAATTGCAGAAAGTACAACTTCTCATGGTAAATTAGTAAAAATTGACCCTATCTTAATTGTTGGAAGCTATGTTTATCCTCGTTTCGTTTTCTCAACTGGAGACAGTATGGGAATGAATATGGTAACAATAGCTTCTGAAAAAATATTGGATAAATTGGCACAGGACACCAGTGCAATTCACATTGCATTGAGCGGCAATGTCTGTGTTGATAAAAAGCCTGCTGCCATCAACATTGTTGAGGGAAGAGGAAAAAGCGTTATAGCAGACATATTAGTTCCAAAAGACATTGTAACTAAAAAGCTTAAAACCACAGCCGAAGCAATCGTTGAAGTGAACACCGCTAAAAACTTGGTAGGTTCAGCAGCTAGCGGAAGCATGGCATTCAATGCCCATTATGCAAATATGGTTGCCGCCATATTTTTGGCAACCGGTCAGGATCCTGCACATGTTGTCGAAGGATCATTAGGCATAACAACAGCTGAAAACAGAGACGGCGATTTATACTTCTCAGTTAACTTGCCTGACTTGCCGGTAGCTACTGTTGGCGGAGGTACAAGTCTTGAAGTTGCTCATGAAGGATTGGAAATTCTGGGTGTTGCAGGTTCAGGTAAAGCACGCGAATTTGCCGAAATTGTTGCTTGTACTGTTTTAGCAGGTGAATTATCACTTGTCGGTGCATTGGCTGCAGGACATCTTGCAAGAGCTCATCAAGAACTTGGAAGAGGATAAAATGGATGATTTTATAGATTCGCTATATCCTGAATTAACTCTTGAAACGGATGACATCATAATGAGCATCACAATTAAAAAGGATTATTCTCAAATCGAGGATTTTGATAAAAGAAAAGAAGAGTTCATCAATGATTTGAATGACTTCATAAAGGAATTCAGCGAAACTCCTGAATCCGATGACTTCATGAGATACTTTGATGATTAATATTTGGAATCTATTTTTTTAAATACTTTTTTTACATTTACTTTTGTTTCAAAGCAGCCTGTTTTTTCAAGCAAGACTCCCTGAGGACAGAAATCGGAAAGCAGCATCATCATTTGATTTAGGTCTTCATGACATGCAACACCGAGAACCGCTTGAAACTTGTTTTCCATTACTATTTTTTTGACGAAGCTGCCTCCGGGAACAATATATAGTTTATACCCTAACGGTTCAGCTTTTTTCTTAATGACGCCAATGGAACACAATCCGCATTCGGTACAATTCAGACCTTCTTTTTGAAGTGTTGCAGGACAGTCCTTGTGCCTTAAGCAGTGTGGCAAGAATATTAATGTTTTTTCAGCAGGGATTTCCCTGAATTTCTCCTTGTTAATTTCATCCCTGACTTTAATTGCAATATCATCTATCAAATGGTCATCTAGTTTTAGAAAATGTGCAATTGTTTTAAAAGGAGAGTATAATAAGTCAACAATATATAATAGGAATCTTGGGAATTTGATTTGATTTTTACGAGCTATGAGATATCCTAAAATTAGCACGACAATAAAAAGTATAACAATTAAAATTGCTAAGAAAACTACTAATTGACCTAAAAACATATAAAACGAATCTATAAATATCATTTTTTAACCTAAAATTCCTCAATGGTGTAATTATCAAATTCTTTATTTAACTTAACTCCTGTTGGAGTTTTAATAATTTCAAGGCCAGATAAGCTATCACATGAACATAATATATTCTGTTCAGGGTGAGTTCCAGGAATAATGTTGCAGTTAAGGTTTACTCTATCTCCAATAGAAATTACAGTTTCTAATCTTTTTGTTGATGGATGGTCTTTATTTAGGATTATTAGTGGGGATGATTCCTCACGACTTAAGTAGGCTTGTGATCTTATTGCCCGTTTATCTTTTTTGAAATTGGACACGGCGATAATATCGTCTGATTCTAAAAATTGAACTATCTCTTCATTATCTTGTGTAGCAATAAATAACATTTTGTTTTCATAAGCTACTTTGGCAATGCCCACAATTCCGGTTTCACCTTCAAGAAACAGTATTTCATCATTCTTAAAATCAATGTTCATAAAATCACTTAAAAAATAAAAAAAGAGAGTAAATAAGTTTACTCCACTAGTTCAGTATTGTCACTTTGGCATGAAGGACAAACTACTTTTTTTCCAATACCTTTAAAGGTATTTCCACAGTCTTTGCAATGATATTTTTTTGTTTTCAGTTTTTTCAAATCAATGTCGGCCATTGGCCCTCCGCTAGAACACATTTTAAATCACCTATATAATATTTATATATAATAATATTATTTAATTGTATCACATATGTTAATTTTTTCAAGAAGTTTTTCATCTTTTGTTAGGGAATAAAGCAATTTATAAAAATATATTGCCTGATCATACAATCTGTTTGTTTCATATTCCTGTGAAAGAGATGTTAATGTTTCTAAAATCAATGGAGTAGGCCCAATTTGTATATTTTTCTTTTCGATAGTCTCGATGCATTCATCTAATGACAAATCCAAATTCTTATCTTTGGATTGAATATAAAGTATCTCCCTGTATGCGAGGGGGCTTAAATCATATTCCATGCTATATTTATATAGTGCCAATGCTGTTTTAAGCTGATTTTCCTCGATATAGTAATATCCTAGCTGCCTGTAGCATCTTGCGATGTCATTTGGATAATATGCATATTTCAGCGCATCTGTGACATGCATGTAATATTTATTCAATGTGTAAGTGTGCATTTTATAGATTTCACTTAACTCAAGAATCACCCTTGAAGATACAGGATTTATCTTAACGGCCTTTTTCAGATATGTTTCTGCTTTTTCTAATTGATTGTCTTCAAAAAGTAAAAATCCATACAGATAATATAAATCAAGCAATGGCTGATTGTCAGGTATGAATCGCACTTCCTTTTCAGCGCCAATATACGTGTTGAAGAGTATTTCTTCCAGGGGATTTGTAAAAAAGTGATATTCACTTACTTTATCGTCTTCAAACATAGGATAAAAACCGACCATAAATTCATCTAATTTTGATAATGCGGTTTTATAATCCCCGACTTCAATGTCATAGGATACATCATTCAATATGTCCATTATGGGATTTTCATTATCGGAAATCTCTTTGAATTCATTTTTTTCTTCTTCACTTAGGCAATCCCATAGCATGCGTGAAACTTCTCTGATGATTTCTTTATTGTAGGGATGGTCTTTATACTTGTCAATTTGACCAGACAGGTATTTCCTGTTCAAATCTTTGTTTTCACCCAAGTTGGCCTTAATTTCATTAATAATATCTTCGTACATCAACACACCTAATATCAGTTAATGGGTAATATTTTTATATAACTTTTTATCCATATTATATATGTATAAAAACTTAGTTTTATATTATTTTATTTAAAAATTTTTAAGGTGATTATAAAATGGCAAATCAACCAATTTTTATTCTTCCTCAAGGGACTGAAAGATATACAAAAAGAGATGCTTTAAGAATGAATATCACCGCTGGTAAAGTCTTAGCGGGTATTGTAAGAACTACTTTAGGTCCTAAAGGTATGGATAAAATGTTAGTTAATTCATTAGGAGATGTGACTGTCACTAATGATGGTGCAACTATCATGGGAGAAATGGAGATTGCACAACCTGCAGCTAGAATGCTTGTAGAAACAGCAAAAAAACAAGAGGAAATTGTTGGAGACGGAACCACTTCTGTTGTCGTAATTGCTGGTGAATTATTGGCTAAAGCTGAAGAGTTATTAGAGGATGGAATCGCAACTTCTGTTGTTGTTAAAGGATATAGAAATGCAACCGCTAAAGCAGTTGAACTTTTAGAAGACATAGCAATTGATGCTGATGATGAAGAGACTCTTAAAAAAGTAGCTATTACTGCAATGAGTGGTAAAGGTTCAGATTATGCAAAAGAACATTTGGCAGACATTGTTGTCAAAGCAGCATTAAGAATTAAAGAAGATGGAAAATCCGATATTGACAATATTAATATCCAAAGGGTTTCCGGAGATTCCGTAGAGGATTCATTCTTGGCTGAAGGTGTTGTAATTGATAAGGCCCCTGTATCCAAAAACATGCCTAAAGATGTTGAAGATGCTAAAATAGCCATCATGAAATATCCTATTGAATTAAAGGACATGACCACTTCTACTAAAATTGACATTACTTCTCCTGAACAGTTTGAATTATTCTTAAACAATGAAGAACAAATGGTTAAAGACTTAGTTCAAAAAGTCATAGATTCCGGTGCTAATGTATTGTTCTGTCAAAAAGGTATTGATGATTTGGCTGAACATTACTTGAAAAAAGCAGGTATCATGACCTTTAAAAGAGTTAAAAAATCAGATATGGAAAGAATTGAAAAGGCTACCGGTGCTAAATTAGTCACTGATATCGAAGACTTGTCTGAAGATAAGTTAGGTAGTGCTGGTCACGTATATCTTGATAAAATATTTGATCATGAATTGACTTTCATTGAAGAATGTGAAAACCCGAAAGCTTCTTCCATTGTTCTTAGAGGAAGTACCCGTTACGTAACTGAGCAAATTTCAAGAGCTATTGATGATGCTTTAGGCGTAGTTGCAGCTACTATTGAAGAAGGTAAAGTTCTCATTGGTGGTGGAGCTTGCGAAATTGATTTAGTAAAACAGTTAAGGGAATACGGTGAATCCGTAAGCGGAAGAGAACAATTAGCTATCTTAAAATATGCTGAAGCTTTGGAAGTCATTCCTAGAACTTTAATTGAAAATGCAGGTTTAGATACCATTAACTTGATTGCTGATTTAAAAGCTGCTCATGAAGAAAACAAATTCATTGGTATCAATGTATTCGATGGTAAGGTAGTTGACATGAAAGAAGCAGGTGTAATTGAACCTTTAAGAGTTAAAATACAAGCTCTTCAATCTGCTGGCGAAGCTACTGAAATGATTTTACGTATTGATGATATGATTGCAGCAAGAAACGCACTTAACTCCACTGGACCTGATGAGTCTGGTAATGATGATAGTGGTATGCCTCCAATGCCTGGTATGGGCGGGGGTATGGGAGGAATGCCTCCAATGATGTAAAATTGATAATTTTACATTTTTTTCTTTTTTTTATCTCGTTTTTTTTACCAAATTATAATTTGATTATTAATTATAACGGATTTTTTCAATAAATTTTAGTTTTTCCATTATTCGGGCTTATTTTTAAATATTCTTTATTAAATATGTTGTTTTTTATTCTAACTTAAATTAAAGTTATGTTTTTTGATTAGATAACTTTTAATTATATGTTATTTCATATAATAAGCACTAAGATTAGTGTTTTAATTTTAATAATATCAAGTTACTTTAAATATTGTTCATTTTGTTAGTGAAAAACATCTTTGCTTTAAATATTGTTTCATATATTTTAATGCTTTTATAAGCTAATTTAAGTATATTTTTACTTAATATTTTATTTTCGTTAAGTTTTAACCTTATTTTTAAAAATTAAACTCATTTAATTGGATTTAGTAAATAAAAAGGTTTATATAAGATATTTGCATATAAATATTTTTTAAGTGAGGCGATAGTCTCACTTATTTAAAAATTTGTTATGGAGGTAAAATATTTTGAACAAAAGAATATTGCTCACTATGCTTATAGTATTCACTGTCGTATTATCAATCAGTGCAATTTCAGCTAGTGAAGTTAATGTCACAGATTCATATGCTATGAACTTAGTAGATGACACATCAGATGTTTCAGTTCCATTAGAGGATACTGCCGATTCATCAGTGCTTTCAGCATCTAGTGAGTCTAATGATGATTCATCAAAAGTTTCCCTATCAAGTGAAGAAGTTCTAGAATCTGAAAATTCAAATACTTTATCAACTAACTCAGAAGGTAATTCTTTATCAAGTAATGGTGATGAGGCAAGCCTATCAGCTTCTGAAAATGATGTTTATAGCGCAGGCAATTCTACAATTGACGTTTCCAAAACTATTACTTCAAAAGACATTACTAAGTATTATAAAGGAAGCACTCAGTATTCTGCAACCTTTTTAGATAAGAACGGTAAAGCATTGGCAAATGCTGATGTAAAAATTACTGTCAATAAGGTTACATATACTAAAAAGACAAATTCAAACGGAGTCGCTTCTTTAGATATTAATCTTAAACCAGGATCCTATAAAATAGTTTCAAAAAATCCTGTCACCGGTTATAGCTTAACCAATAATATTCAGGTATTGTCCACAATTAGTGCAAACGATGTCACTAAGGTTTATACCGACGGCAGAAGGTTCTATGCAACTTTCTTGAATAGTAATGGCAAGGCTTTAGCCAATAAAAACATTAAATTTAAGATTAATGGAAAAACATATACTCAGAAAACCAATAGTAAGGGTGTAGCTAGTCTCACAATGTATAACCTTAAAAAAGGTACTTATAAGATGATTTCTTATAATGTTGATGGACTAACTAAGACTAATACTGTTAAGGTGGTTACATACACTGGTTCCAAACTTACAACCAGTCCATACACTTTCCTTAAAAGCGAAAGCAAAACTATCAAAGTAACATTGCTTAACGGTTTAGGCTATGCACCTGGATCTGGTAAAATAATTAAATTCACTGTTAATGGTAAATCTTACACTGCTAAAACAAACGGCAACGGTGTGGCTTCACTTAAATTGCCTAGCATGAATGCAGGTACCTATACTGTAAAGTATAGTTTTGCAGGAAATAATTTCTACAAAGCGTCAACCGCTTCAGATAAATTATACATACTTCCTAGTAAAACCCCTACATTCACGGTTAAAAGTACTACCACATTCGGTAAAGGTGCAAGTACACCATTTAAAGTTGCTTTAACTTCAGGTAGTGTTCCTTTAATTAAGAAAACCGTTACTTTAACTGTTAACGGTAAATCATATACCAAAACAACAGATAACAGCGGTATTGTTTCATTACCTATTGATTTGGCTGTTGGCAAATACACTGTCGGCTACAAGTTCAATGGGGATTCTAAAGTAAATTCTAAGGCAGGTTCTTCTTCAATCACTGTGAAAGAAAGAGCCGCTACTAAAATTACTTGGAAAAGTGGAACCACTTTTTATCAAGGTGCACAATCTTACAAAGTCTTATTGCAGGACTCAAACAATAAAGCTTTAGCAGGTAAAGTTCTGAAATTAACTGTAAATTCAAAAACTTATTCAGCTACTACCACTTCCTCTGGATATGCAACATTTTCTGTGAATGTCGCTCCTGGAGATTATTCAGTTTCCGTTAGCTATCCGGCTAGTGGAGATAATAGTAACGCTCCTAGTTCCAAAAGTGTAAAAATTAGTGTTGAAAAGAAAACCTCTACTGGATATGGATATTGGGTTTACGGAGAAGATATGAAAAGTGTTAACTTAAATTCTTTAGCATCTCAAGGAACCACAGATTTATTCCTAAACTATGCTGCAATCTCTAAACATGGTCAATCAACAGTGGAATCATGGATATCAAGTGCTAACAAGTTAGGAATGAAAGTTCACATATGGATGCAAACATTTTACGAAGGCGGGTCATGGACAAATCCGGTAAAAAGCGGATCTCCAAATACTGCATTCTTTACTAAAAAAATATCTGAGGCTCAAACCTATGCAAAAATTAAAGGTGTTTCAGGTATTCACTTTGATTATTTAAGATACCCAGGTACCGCTTATAAAACTTCAGGCGGTACTGCTGCTATTAGTGAATTTGTAAAACAAGCTTGTGATTCAATTCATAAAATTAATGCAAATCTTATTGTTTCATGCGCATTGATGCCGGAAACTACAAGCAATGCATATTATTATGGTCAAGATTATTCAGTAATTAGTCAACATATGGATGTAGTCATTCCAATGATTTATAAAGGAAACTATGGAAAGGCTTCAACTTGGATTACCACAACCGCAAAATGGTTTGTTGATAATTCCAAAGGTGCTCAGGTATGGGCAGGCATTCAAGGTTATAAATCAGACAGCAGCGTTGTAAAATTGTCTGCAGCTGATGTTAAGACTGATGCTCAAGCAGCATTGAACGGTAATGCTCCTGGAGTGATTATCTTTAGATGGGGCGTAACTAACTTTGTAGATTTCAATTCATTATCTGACAAATCTTCATCTCCATCCACAACTGGATCAGTTACAATTTCCAATATTGTAGCTGCTGCAAATACTTTAAAAAGCACAATTGATTCTAAAAAATCAGTTCCATCCACTGTAAGTGTTGGAGGAGTAAGCTATTCAACTCCACAATTCCTGTATATGATGACTAAAGCTATTGAATATATTAACAATGGTAAAACTTCCGAACAGATTCTGCCGGTTTCTGCTGTTGCACCTTCAAATCCTACAGGTTCAGCAAAATCAGGTAACTTAACCACTAAAGATTTCGTTGATTTGGCAACAAGGGTGAGCAAGTACATTGTAGATAATGGTCAAGCTCCTAATTATGCTAGTTCATCTTTAGGAAATATCAAATATGAATCATTAGTTGATGCGTTTGCAAGGATTTTATCTTTCTATCACACAGATAAAAGATTGCCTGGACATGTGGTTATTAATCCTGATGCAAAAACACAATCTTCCAAAACAATATCTCTCAAGAATGTTGTTACTGGAGCAACTAATTTGAAGGCATATTACGATAAAAACGGAAAGTTGCCTAACACTGTTACTGTCGGCGGAACCACATTCACTTTGCCGGAATTCTTATATGCGATGAGTCAGGCCATTTCTCAAATAGGCAGCTCTGATACTAAGAACATTAACGTTCCTGTTGATGTCGCAGCTCCAAGCAATCCTTCTGGAGATGCAATTAGCTCAGATTTGGCTCAAAAGAATTTCTTAACTGTAGCTAAAAATGTCGTAAGCTACATTGATACAAATAAGAAAGCTCCGAATTATGCTTCATCTGCTGTGGGTAAAATTATTTATTCAAAATTGGTTGATGCATTCTCACGCATATTGACTTTCTACGGCAATAACAACCGTTTGCCAAGTTATGTAACAATCAGTTATTCAGGATCATCCAGTACAGCTACCGCTTCTGGTTCCGGATTAAATGAGAAAAATACTATAACTGATCTTACTGCATATCTTAAGGCTTCTACCAATTGTCAAGTTGGTAACTCTAAAATCAAATCTATTGTTGATTCATTAACAAAAGGTTTAACAACTGATGAGAAAAAGGCTACTGCAATATTTAACTATGTGCGAGACACTATATCCTATAGTTTCTATTATGATACTAAATATGGTGCTGCAGGCACTTTAAGTGCTAAAAAAGGTAATTGTGTGGATCATTCACATTTATTAGTCGCAATGTTTAGAACTGCAGGTCTTGCAGCCAGATATGTTCACGGTACTTGTAAATTCTCAAGTGGAAGTACTTACGGCCATGTATGGACACAGGTATTAGTTGGTAATAAATGGGTTGTTGCTGATGCAACAAGTTCTAGAAATTCACTTGGAAAAGTAGCGAATTGGAATACAAATTCATTTACTCTCAAGAGTATCACTTCAAGTATTTCATTCTAATTTTCTACTTCTTTTTTTTATTTTTTCAAAAGTTTTAAATATATACGAATTTCATAATATTAATTAACTGTTTTTTATTTTTCAAAATTTTTCTTCATATATTTAGGCATACCAAAACTTTTTATACTTTAATACATAAACATTATAATAATATTTGATGTAAGGTGAATATTTATGACTGAGGGCAAAATTAGTGAAAATATTGAAGAATATTTGGAAGTTCTCTATCGCAATGGAAGTAATGGAGAACAGGTTTCTACTACTCAATTATCAAAGGAGTTAGATATTGCACCGGGTAGCGTAACACAAATGCTTAAAAAATTGGAGAATTTAGGTTATATTACTTATACTCCATATAAAGGTGCTGTTTTAACTGATGAAGGTATGAAAATAGCTCAAAAAATTACCAGAAAACATAGGATATTAGAAAAGTTTTTAATTGATGTTTTAAAAATCAAAGAGGAGAATGTTCATGAGCAAGCCTGTGAAATGGAACATACTCTATCAGATGAAGCCGAAAGAGCTTTATGTACAATGTTGAATAATCCTGATGTATGCCCTGAGGATAATATAATCCCTGCATGTAGTTTTGATTTTGATAATTGCAATCAATGCTACTCTCAAAAAGACTTTGATCAAATTATTAATAGAGAATTCAACTTATTGTCCATCTCAGAGTTAAAATCAAATGTTGAAGGAACCATTTCTTTCATTCGTGGAAATGATGAACTTTTAGATGATATTTCAGCTTTGGGTATTAAAATAGGTGATACTTTGAAATTCGATTCAGAAAATAATCCTAAAGCCAATCAGTATTTGGTCACAATAAATGATGATGAGTTAGATATCCCAGTAGAAATGGCTAATAATATTTTTATTAGGATTTAACTTTTCTTTTTCTTTTTTTACAAAAAAATTTATATAATATTTTCTTCAAAATTATTAGCATTAAATATAATTTATTTCTTTTTGCGGTGTTTTAATGCGTGGAAATTTATCTAATGAAATAGTCTCTATTAAAATTGAGGAGGGAAGCAAAAGACCTATAGCTTTACATGAAAAAAGCTTATTCGGTAAAATTGAAGCGGATAGTTTGAATCTCTCTTTGGTTGAAGCTTGTTATTTATTAGAAAAAGGTCGTTTAGATATCTATGAGGATGATATTGAATGCAGCATTGGCTATATCATTGATATTTTAAAAGAACAAGGCGTTTACGGGAAATATATTGTTTATCGCGATTTGAAAGACCGTGGGTTTGTGATTAAAACTGGTTTTAAATATGGTTCAGATTTCAGATTATATAATCGTGGAGGGGGCCCAGGTAAAGGCCATTCAGATTATCTGGTCAAAGTGCTCTTTGAAAATTATGATATCAATGCTCTGGATTTTGCAAGTTATATCAGAGTTGCGCATGGGGTTAATAAAAAGTTTTTATTGGCTATTGTCGATGATGATTTTGACATTACCTATTATAATGTGGAATGGACAAGACCCTAATTTAAATTAAAGAAACCATTATATATTATACACGAAAGATATTGTTGTAGTATTTTTTTAATCATGAATGTAATTTAATGAGATTATCGGTGAAAATATGGCAGAGTTAATTGATCCATGGGCATCATTCAGCCTTGATTATGATAAGTTAGTCAATCAATTTGGTATTGGAAAGATTTCAGACATTATAGATGACATTAAAAGTCCTCAAAGATTAATGAAAAGGGGAGTAATATTCGGACACAGGGAATTTAATGAGATTAATAATTTGATTAATCAGAACAAGGATTTCGCTGTTGTCACAGGCATGATGCCGAGTGGCCAAATGCACATTGGGCACAAGATGGTTGTAGACCAACTTAAATGGTACCAGCAGAAAGGTGCAATGTTATCACTTCCAATAGCTGATTTGGAGTCATATGCAGCTCGTGGAATGAGTTTTGAGAAAGGCCGTGAAATTGCAGTCGACGAATATCTGACCAATTGGATTGCATTAGGCCTTGACCTTGAAAAGGATAATGTTAATGTTTATCTTCAATCTCAAAACAAGTCATTGCTTGACTTGGCTTTCAAAGCATCAAGCAAAACCAATTTCAATCAGCTTAAGGCCATTTATGGATTCACACCTTCCACAAATATCGCTCATGTTCAGGCGCCATTGGTTCAGGTTGCAGATATCCTGCTTCCTCAAATAGAAGAATTCGGAGGTCCTAAAAAGGTTGTTGTTCCTGTCGGAATAGACCAAGACCCACATATTAGGCTAACAAGGGACATTGCTCAAAAGCTTCATGAAGATTTGGGATTTTTGACTCCAGCTTCCACATATCATAGGTTCCTGACAGGCTTGACAGGTGATAAAATGAGCAGTTCCAAACCGGCTACTGCAATATACCTCAATGATGAGATAAAGGATGCCGTTAAAAAAGTCAAAGCGGCCAAAACAGGAGGAAGAGAATCCCTGAAAGAACAGCAGGAATTAGGTGGGGAAGTCGACAAGTGTGTCATCTATGAAATGCTGCTATATCACTTTATCGATGATGATGAGGAGCTTGAAAAAATCAGAACTGATTGCTTAAATGGTACTTTGCGCTGTGGAGACTGTAAAGTGAGAACAGCTCAACTGATGGAAGAATTCATGGCTGATTTAAAGGAAAAACAAGTAGAAGCCCGTGAAATTGCTAGAACATTGATATGATGTTGGATGATATTAAGCGTTCATTTGTTGAAAATAAGGCAGCTATTTTGATTTCAATAGCCATTTTGGTTATTTCTTTAATTTTGGGATACTATCTTGCAGGATATCTGCATAGCTATTTGAATCCTGTTGTTGAAGAGTTGACTCATAAGGTTCAATCAGGTGCTTTGAAAATAACATTCCAGGATATTTTCCTGAATAACCTTAGAGTAATATGTATGATGTTTGCATTTGGAGCAATATTCTGCTTTTCGGCTGTGATGTTGGCTTTCAACGGATTTTTCATAGGATATTATGTTTCAAGTGCAAATGATTTCTTTGCTGTTTTGATGTATATTATACCGCACGGAATTTTTGAGTTGCCTTCATGCATTTTAGCTTGTGCTGCAAGTTTTGTTCTGTTTAATTTTATTTATAAATTCCTTAAAGCATTATGGAACGATACTGATGAGTCTATTATGGGCAGTTTAAGGCATTCCTATGATGAAAGCCATGACAAGCTTAAGCAGGCAATAATCCTGTTCATTATTTCAGTATTCCTGATGGTTATTGCAGGAATAGTTGAGGCTTATTTCACAGTGCCAATTGCACAGTTCATCCTTTCCCTGGGTTAAGATTTAATAATAATAATTTAAAAACATATATAATGTGATTTTATGATAAGATGTGTTTCATGTGGAGAAGAATATGACGATGATGAAGTAATCTACACTTGTCAAAAGTGTGGATCCGTACTCGAACTCGTCAATGAAATTGATGTTTCTAAAGACATTTTTGATGGTAGAAGAGATAATTTATGGAAATTTAAAGAGTGCATTCCTGTAGATGAAACTAAAATAGTTTCTCTTGATGAAGGAGGAACTCCATTCTGCAAATGTGATAAGTTAGGAGAAGAACTTGGAGTAAATCTGTATGTTAAAGTGGAAGGTTCAAATCCTACAGGAAGTTTCAAGGACAGGGGAATGACAGTCGGTATGACAAAAGCTATGGAGCTTGGCGTTGATACTGTAGGTTGTGCATCAACCGGAAATACTTCCGCATCCTTGTCAGCTTATGCCGCCCGTGCAGGATTAAGATGCATCGTATTTTTGCCTTCCGGAAAAGTTGCTTTAGGAAAACTGGCTCAGGCTATGTTCCATGGTGCTGAAGTAATGTCCATTAATGGAAACTTTGATGAAGCTTTAGAAGCAATGACCGCTCTTGCATTAGAAAAACATCTTTATTTATTAAATTCCATTAACCCATACAGATTGGAAGGGCAAAAGACCATAGGTTATGAAATAGTTCGTGATTTGGGATGGCAATCTCCGGATAGAATTATCTTGCCTGTTGGAAATGCAGGAAACATTTCAGCTATCTGGAAAGGTGTAAAGGAATTCTACGATGCAGGATTTATTAAGGATCTGCCTATGATGACTGGTATTCAGGCAGAAGGTGCATGCCCAGTCACCAATGCATTTAAGAAAGGAGATAGAAGAGTTGTGCCTGTTGAAAATCCAGAAACAATCGCTACAGCTATTCGTATTGGAGCTCCTGTAAGTGATATTAAGGCATTAAATGCAATTTACGATTCAAATGGTTATTCTGAAACAGTAACTGATGAAGAAATACTCGATGCACAAAAGTTGCTTGCAAGAACTGAAGGTATTGGTGTTGAACCGGCTTCTGCAGCTTCAATTGCAGGTCTTAAAAAGCTTGTTGATGAAGGTGTAGTCGATAAAGGTGAAACTATAACTTGTGTTGTTACTGGACACTTGTTGAAAGATCCTAACACTGCTATTGATGCCTGCACTCAACCTACTGAAGTTGATGCCGATATTGATACATTAAGAAAAATCTTAATGAATAAATAATTTGAGCTTTAAATCTCATTTTATTTTAATTTTTTCTTTTAATTCCTTTTTATTTAAATATATCTTAGACTTTTTTTAATTCAAGTAATGTATGAAAAACATTTTTAAAGATAATACTGTCACTTTATAGGTTATAAAAGTGTAGTTTTTTTTGTTGATATAATCAAAAATCAACACTAATAAACCAATATATTTATATATAAGCAAATTAAAACTATTATTATCAAATAAATGAGGTGTATAATTATGAGTGAATTACCAATTGCTCCTGTAGGAAGAATATTAAAAAATGCTGGTGCACAAAGAGTAAGTGATGACGCAAAAGTTGCTTTAACCGAAGCTATCGAAGACTACGGTAACGAAATCGCAGCAAAAGCTGTAGGATTTGCTCGTCACGCTGGTAGAAAAACTGTAAAAGCTGAAGATGTAAAATTAGCAATTAAATAGATTTGCTATTCTTTATAGATAGTAAATTTATTTACTATCTCTTTTACACTTTTTTTTAATCTACTTTTTTCTTTTCTTATTTTGCTTATTTTGGCTTATTTTTAAAAACATTTATATACTATGTAAACCTATTTAATACTGTCTAGTTCTCTAGAATTATTTCATTAATTACTAAATTTTTATTTTTAGTTTTG
>JAUNXN010000118.1:3216-4251 GCA_030539795.1 Methanobrevibacter sp. | reverse complement strand
AATCAAGACGGTCGAGAAATGACTTTGAAAAACCTTGAAGACAGCATAAACGGCAGGAACTTCTGGAATACCAGCTACATTATTTTAGGATTGCTATCCATTTTAAGCCCAATCGGAGCCATATTTACATATTTCAAATACGGCAGAGAGCCTAAAGTGATGTATGACGGCATCTACGAAAGGGAACTTCCAAGCGACGATTCACCGGAAGTGATCAATGCCCTTATTGAAAACAAAAAAGATCTTGGAACACCAAATATAAAAGGATTTGAAGCTTCCATCATGAATCTGATTGACAGGAAAATCCTTAAACTTTACAGCGAGGAAAATGCCGATACCGAGACAAGGGAATTGCTTTTAACTTTCAATCACCAAAAAGAAAATGAGTTAAGCCCAAGCGAAAAAATTCTCTTTAATACCTTGACACATTTTGCAAAGGATAATGTGCTGAACCTGTCCCAATTAAACAGCAAGTTCTCTTCCGAAACACAAGCGGAATGGTTCCTGAATCATGTCAATAGCTGGGAAGAAGCCGTTAAAAACGAAATCAATTTATCAGAATACTTTGATGATACAGGTTCCACATTAATCAACGCAATTGCATTAGGTGGAATGGTGTTTGGTGGAATAATAGCTGTTCTTGGATTCATGACAAATCTTGGAAACGGATTCTTCTGTCTTATTGCCGGAATATTATTATTCATATTTTCAATAGCCCTGATGCACATTGATGAGGATATTTTTGGAAGATGGACAGAAAGTGGCAGAGTCTTCTATCTCAAATGGGACAATTTCAAGAAATTCCTAGAGGATAACAGTTTAATTAAAGAACACCCTCCAGAATCAATAGTTGTATGGAGAAAGTACCTGATTTATGGTGCGGCTCTTGGAGTAGCCGAAGAGGTTTACGAATCCATGAAACTGCAGATACCGAATATCTCAGAATACGATGATGACCTGTTCAGATACCATTACTTTGGAGTATACGGCCTGTTCCATGGATTTTACAGTTCAAGCTATTCAACTGTTCATTCA
>JAUNXN010000118.1:0-3206 GCA_030539795.1 Methanobrevibacter sp. | reverse complement strand
CATCCGATTCCGGAGGCTTCGGTGGCTTCGGAGGAGGATCCGGTGGTGGAGGTGGAGGAGCTTTCTAGCTTTTCCATTTTCTTTTTTTTATTTTGAATTTTTTAAGTAAAAAATATATTACATCTTGTTTTTAAAAAAATAAATTGAATTAGAAAGGAAGACTTGCATATTTGGCATGGATATAGTATGATTTTGTATTCCAATTCTTTATTCTTCCCAAATCGTTTCCATAGGAAGTCGCATCTGCACAGACCCAAGTCTTGCCAATCTTAACCTGAGCCCAGACATGCCCTGTTGTATCTCCGCTTTTTATGAAATGGCATACCCCATGAACGTATCTTGCGTGAAATCCTGCGGTCCTAAACATTGCAACCAGCAAATGGGAATGGTCAACGCAATTTCCTTTTTTAAGCTTCAATGTCTTTGCTGCGCCATACTTTGAATTATAATAA
Source organism: Methanobrevibacter sp. (assembly GCA_030539795.1). Classification (GTDB taxonomy): domain Archaea; phylum Methanobacteriota; class Methanobacteria; order Methanobacteriales; family Methanobacteriaceae; genus Methanocatella. The sequence continues at coordinate 2,754 of JAUNXN010000118.1, read as the reverse complement.
TAGCTGTAGTCTAAAGTATCCCTTACATAATTGAATATCGCTTTTGCCTTATCCACATTATTGGTCAAGCCGCTGGTCAATGATTTCACCAATGCCTTAATGGCAGGAGTTCCGACTTTACAATGGCTGGAAGACCGTAGATATGCCTTTAGAGATACGGCATTTTTCTGATTCAAACCATTGCCGAATTTGGAAAGCTTGACATTCACGGATTTGGATGTGGAACTTGGAAGAAGCTCATTATTTCCCAAATACCTAACTGAAACCTTGTATTTTCCTATTGAAACATCAGTCTTGAATGTTGCATATCCATTTGAACCGACGGTTGAATAGTAAGTTTCGCCGTCAATGGTCAGCTCAATTTCCCCTCCTGATGTTGGCTTAGCATTCTTATCTGTTACTAAAACCTTAAAAGTCTGCAAATTATCCTTATATGATGTTCCGCATTTCCAGATAATTTTAGAAGCATTTCTTTTGACAACATCAATTTTACATGATCCGGAAGTACCATTTATCTTGAATTTAGTATTTGTCTTATATGAAATGGTGTAATTGCCTATATCCAGATCAATAGGCACTTCTGCAATTCCCTTATTGTCAGTTGTTTGAGCATAAGTATCGCCATTGACATTGAATGTCATGGTTCTTTTAGGCAATGGAACGCCACCTGCAGTGAAAGCAACCTTAAGCGAAGTGCCTGCACCATAACCAAAGGTTTTTGTGCTTTTTACCGTTAATTTGGTATCTGAAGGATTGTCGATTATTGTAACTAAATTTTTTGCCTTGGCGGCTTTGAAGTATTTGGTTCCCTCATAGGAATATTCAACAGTGTAAAGGCCTTTCTTAAATGATTTCAAGCTAAGGGATGCAATTCCATCGCTATCAGTTTTTTTGGAATAAGTCTTTCCATTGATTTTGATTTTGATGACCCTTCCCACATTTGAATTATCATTTAAGGCAGTTGAATATTTAGCTTCAATTACCTTATTGTCATCAGGAAGGAATGTGTAAAAACTGGTTGTCAGCTTGGTGGACGCTTTCCTTTTGAAAATTTGAAGTTTATATGTTTTTGAAAAGCCGTCAGGATTATAGCAAACAACATTATATGTGCCTTTTTTAAGCTGTTTAAAAGCTGAGCTTGCAAAACCTTTTGAATTGGTTTTGACTTTGTAGATTTTACCGTTGACCTTAAATTTAACATATCTATTAGCCAGTGCTTTTCCTGTGCCTTTAAAGAATTTGGCGGTGAATTTCCTGCCGCTTCCTTCAACCTTCTTAATGCTTTTTGAAGTGATTGTCGGCAGAATCTTAAAGGTAGTGGTTACCTTATACCCTGTCATCGGGTCTGTTGAAACGATTTTGTAGGTGCCGGGCTTCAGGTTTACCGCCATGCTTACCACACCTTTGCCATTGGTTTTTTTAGAGTAGGTCTTTCCATTAATGGTTACGTTTACACGGGTATTTGCCAAAGCATTTCCATAGCTGTCAAAGAATGTGGCAGTGTATTTTGTGCTTCCCTTATAGTATTTTGACAGGTCGCTTGCCTTTATAGTGGGCAGGACCTTGAAATTGGCGGTTAAACTACTGGATTCATATGCATTGTCACCCGCAAAATGTGCGCTTGCAGTGTATTTGCCAGGATTCAATTTCAAATTGACGCTAGCAACACCGTTTTCATCGGTAACAGCAGTGTAATTAACCTTGTTTATGGTAAAGGCAACAGTTTTGTTTTTCAAAGTGGCATTTGAATCCTTTAAGGTCACATTGAAAGACCCTTTATAATAAACGCTGGTTGTCGGTGATGTCAGTTCCGTTTTATCTTTAACAGCTTCATTTATTGAAGTGTTAATTGGAGTATTATCTGAGATAATTGGCTCTTCTTGAGCCGCATCAATCTGAACTGCATTTTCATCACTGAAATTTTGCAGGGATGAATCTGTCATGTTCGCATCGCTTGCCTGAATTGCACTGATTGAAAAAACAAGAATCAATACTAAAAACAAAGAAAAAAGCATATTTTTACTTGAAATAATTTACCACCATTTATTATTGATTTTATAATACTTTAAGAAGTTTAAATTTACACTACAATATTTTAAAACGATTTTATTTAAATGTTTTTATGAAAAAAGATGACTATGAAACTTCCGGCATTATGAAAAGAGATGAAAAAAATAAAAAAAGTGTAGATGATAAACATCTACTTAACAGTGATTTTGACTTGTGCGGACTTGGCATTGTAGTACTTTCCACCGGCATATTTGACAGTTGCTATGTATCTGCCTTTTTTGGTTAGTTTGGTAATCTTAAATATAGCAACACCTTTACTGTTGGTTTTGGCACTGTAGGTTTTCTTGTTAACTTTAATGGTAACCTTAGTGCTTTTCATGACCTTACTGTTAACTTTTAAAGTTATGCTGTATTTTTTGGTTTTTACAGACTTCTTGAATGTCTTTGCCTTGACAGTTATTGTTGGAGTTGCCTTTTTAACCACTACCTTTGCGGTGCCTGTTGATTTTTCATATGTATTATCGCCATTATAAGTGAATTTTGCAGTATATGAATTCGGGGCCAGTTTTGAAACATCTACGGAAACCTGCCCTTTGGAATTTGTAGCCTTATCATATGTCTTTCCATTGAATTTGAGGGCAACAGGCTGGCTTGGCAAAGTATTGCCATCTTCATCCTTAAGAGTGAAAGTGACTGTTTTTGCATTGGTATTGTAAGTCAGAGCCACTGCAGATGAAGTGATTT
>JAUNXN010000117.1 GCA_030539795.1 Methanobrevibacter sp. | reverse complement strand
GTTGCAAGTAGAGATTGGTGAGCGTCACGAAGTGCTGTTTCTGTAAATCTTACTTTTGCCATCTATACACCTCTTTCAATTTTTATTTATAAATTAATCATAGAATATCCAACTATATAATATGTTTTTTGTATTATATAAATTAATACTAAATCCAAATTTGATATAATATTCAAAAAAAGAACAGGAAAAATAAAAGAATGAAAAAATAAAAAAAAAGTAGAAAATTGAAAAATTATCTTTCTAACTCGCCAGAAATGAATTTTTCAACATTTTCATATGCTACATCATCATCATATTGAATTGGAGGATGTTTCATAGTGTAAGAGGAGATTGAAGTCAATTGTCCACCAATGCCCCTTTCTAAACCTATTTTACAACATCTTACCGCATCAATCACACAACCTGCAGAGTTTGGAGAGTCTTCAACACTTAATCTGAGTTCAATGTTCATTGGAACATCACCAAAGGTACGACCTTCCATTCTGAGGAAACATAATTTATTATCGTTTTGCCATGGGACATAATCACTAGGACCAATGTGAATGTCTCTGTCAGCCATTCTTTCTTTTAGGACTGATTGGACAGCTTCAGTTTTGGATTCCTTTTTGGAATCTAACCTTTCGCGGTTAAGCATATTTAAGAAATCAGTGTTACCACCTGTATTAATTTGATAGGTCCTATCTAATTTTACACCCCTATCCATAAATAAACTAGCTAGTGTTCTGTGAGTAATAGTAGCACCAATTTGAGCTTTAATATCGTCTCCAACAATAGGAATTCCTTTTTCTTTGAATTTAGCATCCCATTCATCATCACTTACAATGAATACAGGCATACAATTTACATATGCCACATCAGCATCAAGTGCGCATTGAGCATAGTATCTTGCGGCTTCTTCTGAACCTACCGGCAAGTAATTAACTAATATTTCCGCTCCGCTTTCTTTTAAAACTTCGACAACATCAACAGGATCTTCATCACTTACAACGAATGTGTATTCATCATCATAATTGGACATGTGCTCTGCAACACCGTCTAACACATGACCCATACTTACTTTAACGTCATATTTTGGAATGTCTTCTTGGAAAACTGTTGTGCAATTTGGTTTTGCAAAGATTGCTTCATCAATAGTTTTTCCAACTTTTCTAGCATCAACATCAAAAGCTGCGACAACTTCAATATCGCTAGGTTCATATCCTCCGATTTCCCAATGCATAAGTCCTATTGCATCTTCCGGATTTTTACCGTCATAATAATGTATTCCTTGAATAAGAGAACTAGCGCAGTTTCCTATTCCAACAATTGCTATTTTAATCTTGTTCAATTTAACACCAGCTTTAATAATTATAAAGTAATACTTTAAATAAATAAAATACTAATATTATGTTAAGTAATATTACATATATAATTAATGTTTTTTTTAAAAAGTTTAGGGACAATTATTATGAATCCATATATTGAAATTTTAAGACCCGGAAATGCATTGATGGGTGCAATATCTATAGTTTTAGTTGCAATCATTGATAGAACATTCACACTTCCAGTAATACTTGCTATGCTCGCAGTATTTTTTGAAACTGCTGCCGGAAATGTGATTAATGATTATTTTGATTATAATATCGATTTAATAAACAAGCCTGAAAGACCTATACCTTCCGGAAGAATTTCTCTTAAGAATGGAAGAAACTATGGTTATCTCTTGTTTATTGCAGGAACAATATGTGGATTTTTAATCAGTTATATTACAAATAACTGGATTCCATTTGCAATCGTGCTTATTGCAGATGTAGTTCTTTATCTATACGCATATAAATTAAAAAGCACACCCCTTATTGGAAATTTAACCGTTGGATTTATGACCGGTTTTGGATTTGTATTTGCAGGATTTTCAATTAATAATCCCAACATCATAATGATTTCCATATTCTTAGGATTTTTCGCTTTTGTAATGACAACAGCCCGTGAAATTGTAAAAGATATTGAAGACATTGAAGGGGACAAGGCGGATGGTGCAAGGACATTGCCTATTTTAATTGGTAAGAAAAAACCTGCAATATTGGCATTTATTTTGATTATTGTTGACTGTGCATTATGCCCGCTATTATATTACTATCATATTTTCAGTTTTTATTACTTGATTATCATAACTATTGCAGCAATCCTATTTATTTACTCAGCAATATTAATACTTAGAAATCAAGACCGTGAAACAGCAAGCAAAGTTTCAAAATACTTAAAAATTGGAATGTTAATTGCATTTGTTTCATTTATATTTGGATCGCTATGAGGTGCTTTCATGAACTTTAAAGAACATAAAAAAGACATAATTGCAATTTCATCATTATTGATTATTGTAGCCATAATCACATTATTACTGCTGAATATTGATGGAAAAGCGGGAGTGTATTATGTCAGGGATGTTTTCTTCTATCTGAATAATGCTCTCTTTTATTCAGGTTACGACACCGGATTGGCAAATACACGAGGATTATCCCCACTAATTCCAATGATAACATCAATATTTTTTAGAATGGGATTCATATCTGATTTTACAATAATAGCCGTTAGCAGTTCATTTTATATTTTGGCAGCACTGGGAATGTATCTGCTATTAAGGTTAAGGTTTAATGAAGTTTTAAGCTTTACAGGCTCAATGATTTTATCAACATTCCCTTTAGTAATTGTATGGGTTACAAAAGGAATGTTGGATATTCCTGGAATGTGCCTGTCAATCTGGGCTGTTTATTTCACGATACTGTCATTCAGGAAGAATACCAAATTTTTATATGCCGCATTTCCTTTAATCATATTGGGATTTTTCACAAGGTACACAGTACTTTTAATGGTTCCGGTAATGTTAATTCAATTCTTATTAGTGGATGAACCTATAACCTATATTAAAACACATATCAAGGACATAATAGGAGGAATGGGTGCTGGAGCATTAGTATTTGCGATTTTTATTGGAATATATTATTATTTGAATATTGGATTATTTTTCATTTCACAAGGAAGCGACATTACAAATTCAACATATAATGCCCTAGTAACACCGAACAATGTCGTTTACTATGTTAAAAACGTTTTAATTTACTTGGGAACTTCAAATTATATTCCTTACTCTTTAAAACCAGGAGCCTTCGTGATTAATGAAATGCATTGGATTGGAGGCCAGCCATCAATAATTTCATATATTCTGACTATCATCCTTATTGTTGGAATAGTATTGTACTTGAAAAAACTGTTCAGCAGTGAAAACAGAGATCTATTGAGAAAAGAGAATAATAAATTAAAATTGGCAATATTTATCATTGCATTAGCCGTGTTCCTAATCACTTATCTAAATATATCAATTGTTGCTTCAGTAGTCATCATATCAATATCATTATTGGCGCTTTATAAAATGCTTGATAAAACAAAAATGGATGATTTTAACTTGGATTTCATCATGTTTTATTGGTTTGTAGTTAATTTTGCGTTCATTACATATTACCATGTTAAAGTAGATCGATACTTCATGCCGATACTTCCTGTTGCGGCATATTTCATTACATTATCACTGTCACTGATTCTTGATAAATTCAAAACATACAAATCAATTGATAGAATTAAAGTAATAGTGCCAATAGGATTAGTTTGTTTAATATTACTATGTTCCGGAGTGTCAGCTCTTTCAAACTCCCCTCACACATTTGACAATCAAATGCATCCGAATTTCTTTACTGCCGCTTCAGAAGAAAAGGCAGTTTGTGAATGGCTGATACAACATGATGCAGATTATATGAACAAGACAATTTGGGCAGATAGGGGTGGAGACATGTCATTTAATTTGAGAATGCAGGTTCCATCTTATGAAAAAGTATCGAACGCTACGAATTTTACGGATGAAATGGCAAAGCAAAAAGTCACATATTTCATCTCAAAAGACAATAAAACTATCGGTGAGCCTTATATCAAATTATATCAGAATGGAGAAGTTTCACTATACTATTATGATAAAGGAGAGTAGCTAACACACTGTAACTGATTACACTACTCTGAATTGAAGATAATGTGAAAAATAATTAAGATTAAAATAAAAAAATAGGATAATTTTAGAAACATATATAATAAAAAAAATAAAAAAATAATATCATAATAAAGTAATTAAAGAGGATAATATGAAAGTTGTATGCTGTAAGAACTGTGGTGCAAAATACCAACTCGATGATGATGACGATATCACAACATTCGAGTGTTCTTCATGTGC
>JAUNXN010000116.1 GCA_030539795.1 Methanobrevibacter sp. | reverse complement strand
CTTATTGAATAATTAATTTTAGCTTTAATTTAATTGAAGTATTTATCAAAACTTCGAATATTAATGAGGTTATTTTCAATTTGGTGGGAGTGTAGACGAAACTTAAAAATTTATCTTTTGTTGGTCTACATTTATAAAAATAAATTGGTTAATTTTGGTTATAATTTTTTCATAATGTATTATTGTTCTCGATTAATAATACTTATATTATTTTATAAATGTCTATATTAACTTTATTGTTGTATTATAATTATAAAATTGCTTTAATATTAAATCAAAAACTTTATATTTCTTTTAAATTAAATTAAACTGTAATTATGAAAATAAAATGGGGGGGGTGTTACTATGAGATTTCATGAAGATGCAATTTTCAAGATTAATGGTCAAAAATATGGGCAAGAATTATTGCAGCTTATGGAAATTGGCGGAAAGATAATTGAAGTTCATCAAACAGAGTATGGGGTTGTTGATCCGAAAATGTACAAACCAGATCTTGTTTTTGAACTTGAAGATAAAATTGTCATTCTAGAATTTCAAAGCTCATTTGTTAATGTTAACGATAAGAGGAGATTTAGATTTTACTCGGCTATTGTGGATTTAGTTAAGATAAAGTCCAAAAAACCAATTGAAATACATGTTTTAAGTACTGTTGAGAACGAAAAAACAAAATGTTATAAAATAAATCAGGAATCAAGGTTTCCTATTTATATTCATTCACTAAAAAAATATGACGGCGATGAATTTTTAAATAAAATGAATTTCAAAATAGGAATTAAAGAAAGATTTGATGAAAGGGAGCTATTAATGATAAGTTTGCTTTGTTTCATGAAATCCAAAAAAGACATACAACAATGCATTTTGAACTCTGCAGTAACAATTACCAATATTGAGTGTTTAAATGAAGATATTGGGCAATTTGTCAAAGGTGTAGTGTTAATGTTGTGTGACAAATTTGTTAAAGATGAATCCTTAAACACAACAATTTCAAATTTGGTAGGTGGAAACATGAAAATAGTGGAAGATTATGCTCAAAGGAAAGTTGATGAAAAAAATAAAGAGGTTGTAATTAATTTGGATAAAGAAGGTTTTTCAGTTGAAGATATTGTAAGAATAGCTAATGTCAGTTTGGATTTTGTTGAAAAAACATTAGCTGGGGAGTAAAATTCCTCCCCAATTTTTCAGTAAGTTTTGTATGCGTCATATCCTGCATAGAGATGATAGAGGGTTGAAATTCCGCTTCCCACAATATTGTTTGCAAGATAATAGACTGCAGCATGGACAATCAGCATTCCGATAAACATCACGATTGCCCTATTTCGGTTTCCGTTTATTGCCTGTCCCAAACCCGGTATGATGAAGGACAGTACTCCGTTCACTATCGCATCGCTTTGCATTTTATCACATCCATATTAACATTGTTGCAAATATGAAAGCATCAGTTAGGAGGTGGCTGATATAGGGAACCAACACGTTTTTGGTTTTGATGTAACCGTATAGTTCGAATATTGATCCCAGTCCCTGAGTAAGCAGCACGAAAATGATAGTGTTTACACCAGGTTCAAAGTGAAGCAATCCGAAATAAATCAGGATTATGATTGTGGAGAGGACAACCGATGCTTTACGATTTTCGGTGAATTTGTATATGAGCCTCATGAAAAACATCAACGGTATGAACTTCATCAGCTCCTCACCCATCATCGAGAAGACAAGTGAAATTATTGTTTCAAGACTGGTGCCCATGCTTTCGGGTGTTGCCACAGTTCCCTGGCCGATTAAATCCAGAAATTCGCCGATGGCTATTGCATAAATCATGTATCCGATGAAAAGAAGCACGGCCAATCCTATCTCTTTTCGGGTCGGCTTTCTAAACATCAGGGAATAGTCCCAATTTGAGAAATACAAAAGTGGAATCAGCATGATTAGGCAAAATGCCAAACTGCCTATAAATTCACTTTTCAGGCTTATTAGTGAGTAGGTTAAAAGTGAAACAGGAACAAGCACCAGCAATACAATCCAGGCTGTTTTTGAGAGTCTTGGATTGTGTTTATAGTATGGAAAGTCTCTTGTCTTATCTTCAAATCTAAAAAATTCACTCATTTTATCACACTTTAAAATAGATAATATTATTTTAGATTAAAGATATATTTTAACTTGAGGTAAATTATGAATTCTAAACATATAATTTTGGCTAGTTTGATTATCTTTATTCTGATTGCACCGGCTTGTGCGGATGAGAATGTAAGCTATTTGAATGAAACAAGCAAAATCAACTTCCAGGGTGTAGACTTTATGATTCCGTTCGGCTTTGAAGAGGCAAAAGCCAGTGAAGATTACGGGGATTTGGGATCCAACGGTCAGACCTGTTTCTACATTAACGAATATGGTGGAGAAATCATAATTACCGTCGCTTCAGACTGGATGGGAATGTCCCTTGATGAATTATACAAAGAGGGAGCCTCTAAAATCGAAATCAATGGTCATGAAGGTTGGAATTATACTAAGGACAATTTAACCTGTTTCGGTTATGTTGAAGGCAATAATGCAATCATTGTTGAGGTAACAAACCAGACAAGGCTTAATGAGGTGATACTTTGAAAAAATACCTAGTATTTTTATTGGTTTTGCTTTTTGCAATAGGTGCGGCTAGCGCTTCCAGTAGTTTGGACGATGCTTTGAATGATTTGGAGTCATTAACCAATCTTAATGTCGAATATTTTGAAAGCGATACTAATGTAACTGTTGGGGGTTATAATTTTACCATTCCGCAAGGTTTTGGCCCAATAGACCAGTTATCTGTTGATGTGTCAAAAAACAATGATTCTGAAAATATAGAATTTTTCACTAATTCAAATAATGATGTCATAATGGTTTCAATAACCGGCAGCGATGATATTAATGGCACTATATATGATTATCTTCCAGACGGCATTACTGGTGAAAATGCAACAATAAAAGGTTTTGAAGGGGTAAAATGGTCAGAAAAATCATATGCATTCTTCACTTTCCAGGAAAATAATGATATTGTTGTTCTTCAGGCACCGCAAGATTCCTATTTTGAAAAGATGATTGTCTAATCATCTTTGATATTTTTTTTAAAAAAAGCCATCGTTAAGCCTAAAGGATTAAAAACCCTTTAGAACTTAAACTAAAATAATTTTTTTAGTATAACACAGGAGTGTGTTACAAGTTATTTTTTGTTTAAGGTTGTTATTAAAGGTTAACTTATTTTTGAATGCCTAAAAAAGAGCTTTTGTCAGTTTTGTATTACATTAGAAAAGTATTTCAATATCCGGCTTTAATAGTCATTATCATGAAACTCAGATATTTGCTTTTGGCACTGCTGATTTTTGCTTTTGTCGGATTCGTGGCTGCCGAGACATTCACGCCAACGGAAGGTGCATTCGCATTCAAGGAAGTCGAAAACTACACTCTGCACGGAATCAATTTCACAGTTCCCGTCGAATTCAAACTGAAGGATAAGACAGATGATTCTTTACTCTTCAAGGACGGCAAAAACAAATTGAAGATAAGCGTTGAGAAGAACGGAAAGATCAAAAAGGTCAATTCCACAAAGAAAATCAAAGCGGAAAAGACCATGCTGGGTTCCGTTAAGGGCTATCTTGTCGATAGGAATTCCAAAAGCTATTCATTTTCATATAAGGAAGGAAAATACCTGGTTATCATCAAATCCAATGACTTGCCGCTGATTATCGGCGTCATGGGCAAGGATTAGCGAGGCTAAATCAATAGATTTATTTAATGTATGCATTAAATAGTTAATTATCTCTTAAAGAGGGGGTTAAAATTTGAATAGAAAAACAATATTTGGAATATCTCTGCTTTTGATTGCTGTTTTTGCAATAGGATCTGTATCCGCAATTGATTTTGGTTCATTTTTAGGTGGCGAACAAAACCAAACAGTCACAATCGACGGGATTGACTTCAACATCCCTGATGGTTATAAAGAAGACCCTAATCATGAAACAGTAAACCAAACAAATCAGAAAGGCATAGTCACATACATTACCAACGGTAAGCTGTATGAAAAGGGTAACACTATCGTTTCCCTGCTTGTTGCTGATTATGGCGATTACAAAGTGACTGACGAAATTGCTGCAAGTGTTGGCGGCGATACTAAAACCCTTAACAATGTAAGCGGCTATTCATCACAAAACGGCCAATTATATGTTTTCGATTATGTGAAAAATGATAAGTTAGTTATCCTTTCATCTAATGATGAAAATGCTATTGGCGA
>JAUNXN010000115.1 GCA_030539795.1 Methanobrevibacter sp. | reverse complement strand
GTTGCTTCAGGGTTTAACATACCGCTTTTTAAAGAGATTTTAACTTCAATATCAAATAACACTTAAATCACCTTTTCATCATCTGGAATAATTCTATTATACACTTCTATATAAGCATCCATAACTTCGTCATCTTTTCCTTTTCTAAACAATTCCTTATCCAACATGTCCAATGTTTCGCTGTCCCATAATCTGCAGCTGTCCGGGGAAATTTCATCGCCTAAAAGGATATTGCCTTGGCTGTCCTTACCGAATTCTACCTTGAAGTCAACCAATATGATTCCGGCATCGGCCAGGAATTTTGATAGCACTTCATTGATTTTCAATGCCTTTTCGGTCAAGGTGTCGATTTCCTCCTGAGTGGCTATGCCCAATGCCTTGATGATTGAATCATTAAGCATCGGATCATGGTATTCATCAGCTTTGAAGTCCATCTGAACAATTGGAGGTTCCAATCTGGTACCGTCGGCAATTGGGTATTTGCGGATCAGACTTCCGGTAGCGATGTTTCTAATAATTACTTCAATCGGAATCATTTCAAGCTTTTTTGCAATCATGACATTAGGTTCAGGCAAGTCAATGAATTGGGTTTCAACGCCGTTTTCCTCTAAAACCTTGAATATTTTTGAAGATATTACAGCATTATAAGCCCCTTTATCGTTCATTACTTCTTTTCTCTCACCGTCGCCTGCAGTCATGTCGTCTCTAAACTCGATAATGACTTCATCAGGATTGTCAGTAGCGTATACGCTTTTTACTTTTCCAGAATTAATTAACTCTTTTTTGTTCATGATATCAACAAATAAATTATTATAATATAATTTTTGGTTTTAATATTATATAAAAATAGGTTAAAAAATAAAAAAAGTAGTGGCTACAATTCGTTGATGTATGCAACATCATCTTCGCTAAGGCCGAATTTCATTCCGTTCAGCAAACCGTTCGGAAGTTCAGAAAGGACGATGACAGGATAATCCTCACCAGGCCTTAAAAACAGTTGATGAGTAACATCCTGTCTTGTTGTAACTACTATCTTGTAAGTGTTGTCGCTTTTGGATAGCTCTCCATCAAGAAACACTTTATTGAAGGATTGCTCTAAAAGATAATCCGGAAATGACTCTTCGATATTGAAATGTTTCAGCAAATCCCTTAAAATCATTTTAATCATTCCATGCTTGGAAGCTTGTCTTGATCTGAATCATATGAAGAACCAATTAGCTCGTCAGTGTCCACATCAAACTGGCGGAAACCACCGTCTCTGTATGTAACTTCACGATAATATCCTTCGCCGTCCTGATAATTGAATTTGACTTCCTCTTTCACGATATCGCTGTCGTGTGATGAAGTGTCCTTGTCTTCAGCAAAAGTTGCATTTTTAACTGTATCCTCAGCATCTTCAATGACGGAAGTGCTGGTGTCCTCAGTTTGATTGTCATCGGAACTGGTTGTATTCAATGCTAAAGCTCCTCCGACAATTATCAATGCTATGATAATGCCCATTAAGACTATAATTGCGTTTTTCATATTATCACCTCACAAAACTTTTCAATAGTTATTTGAGTAGTGCCCTTAAAATACTTTTCTATTCAATTTATATATTCTTAAATTTAATATTATATATTATGAACATGAAGGAAACCGCAATACTTTTAATATTTCTGCTTGCCATATTGGGTCTGATAATAGGCATTTGCTATACTGAAGCGGACAATATTGAAAAAACCTCAAATGATAATGGAGAAATAGCTTTTGAGGGCTCAAGCGGTGAAATCACCATCACTTTAGAACCAAAAGAGAAAAATGAAAGCATCATCGAAAAACTTTTAACTTAAGCTAAAGCTAATTGTGTGGAAATTTCCGGAATTTTGGCATAGTTGCTTGCATATGATTGAAAAATCTGTTTGTTTTCAACATCATCAATTAAAACACCAATTGTAGCATTGATTAAAATTGTTTTTTTATCAACACAAATATCTGCTTTCAAACAAATAATGTTTTTTAAACTCCCATTATCTAAATCAAATCTTTTTGAAGCATCTAAAATTTCAAGAGATACCGGAACATTATCAACATCAAAATCAAGCAATATCCCATCGTCCATCTCAATTGTTTCATCATATTCAAAATTACGAGTGACTTTGATTCCTAAAGTATCGGATGAAGAATCATATCTATATATTACTTCTTGTGGGTCATTTCCTCTCATTTTCACGTTGCCTCCTAGATTTACTAAATGTATAAGCAGTTTTTACTGTAATTTTTTCAAAATCATCAATCTCTATTATTACATACAAATCTTTTGTTTTGAGTTTTTCATGAGGATAAATTAGTTTAAAACGATTTTCTGATGTTTTAGAAATGCTTAAAATCATTTCATTTTTTAAACAATTAAAAACATAATCAAAATTGATTTTTCTTTCAAACCAATTATCCAACATATGATCATCAAATCTCAAATCTACACTATCAAAAGATTTTAATATTCTTTGTGCATCTTCAATATTATAATCAAACATTTTTTTTATATCCTTATCAATTTTAAGTTTCTTAAAATCAATTAGAATAAATGGCCAAATATTTTAATTAAATCGAAACTACACAATACACTTGTTTTAAATATCATATTAAATTATTTGAAGTGCGATTCTATGATAAAACATAAAGATGATATATTATTTAAAATTAACTTTTAATTGAAAGCAATATTACGAAATAAAAGCAATAATTAAAAAAAAAGAAAAAAATGTTATAGATTAACTATAACAATCAAACCCTTTCTTCAACCTTATCCCAATCAGGATTTTTAGCAGGGCGAATAGTGAAAATAAAACTTGCAATCAACAAAACAGCAGCGGAAAGTATTGTAAAGACCAATATTTCAAAGTTACTGTTGCTGATGGCATCAACCATACCTCCAATCCAGATAATTGTAACAACTATCGGCAAGATGTATTTGACAACTACAAGCCACCATTTGCCTAATTTTAATGTTTTGCTTCTGGCATTTAAAAAATCGATAAGCTTTTCGGCATTAAAAAACCAAGCAAAGACAATACATTCTGCAACAACACCAATCAAAATTGCAATCTGGTTGACAAATGTATCGACAACACCCAGCAGGCATCCTCCGAATGATGTAGCATAAAGCATTGAAATGGCCGCTCCCACAATAATCAATATGGTCATTGTTTTTGACCTTGTCAATCCGAACTTGTTTTGAATTGAAAATGACAACGGCTCGATTGTGGACAATATGCTTGTAAGTCCTGCAAGGTAAACTGCCATGAAGAATAGCGGTCCTAAAACATATGCCCAATTACCCAATACGTTAAATACGGTAGGATATACAATGAATACAAGGCCGGTTCCTTGAGTTACAAGGTCCGCCACCGCTGTTCCGGACTGCATTGACATATAACCTAAAATTGAAAATACGCCCAATGCTGCGAAGTTTTCAAATAATGAGTTTGCAAGAGCAATGGAAATAGTGTTTGTTACCAAATCAGAACCATCCTTAGTATAGCTTGCATAAGTAAATGCAATGGACATTCCAAGGCTTAATGAGAAAATAATCTGTCCGAATGCCGCCATCCAAATGTTAAAATTGAATAAAAGTGACCAATCCGGATTAAACAATTCGGCCAGCCCGATAGAAGCGCCAGGCAAAGTAAGTGAAAAACCGACAATGACAACCATAATCAAGAATAACAGTGGCACTAAAGCTTTTGAAACCTTACCCAAACCCTTTTCAAGGTCACGGTGTGAAATAAGCCAAATAATTGCCCAACTAAGAAGTATTGCAACAGCAATTACCGGAATGAAATTGAGCAATCCGGACATGGATTCAGAAGACTGCAAAAGAGTGGTCGTAAAGAAAGCGTTAGGATCCGCTCCCCACCCTTTGGTGAAGCTCAAAATCATATAGATTCCATCCCAGCCTAAAATAGCTGAGTAATAAATCATAATCATGAATACTGAAACCGGCAAGAACCAACCCAAATACTCCCATTTGGCATTAATCTTTTTTACAGCCTTTGCAAAAGAGGATTTATAATTATAACCTACACCATATTCCAAAATCAAAAATGGAATACCCATCAAAAGAATTGCAACAATATATGGGATGTAAAAGGCTCCCCCACCATTAGAATACAGTACATATGGATATCTCCAAATGTTTCCAAGTCCAACTGCAGAACCTATCATTGCGAGAATGAATGACAGGTTGCTGCCCCATTCATTTTTATCTTGTGACA
>JAUNXN010000114.1 GCA_030539795.1 Methanobrevibacter sp. | reverse complement strand
TCGAACTCGTGATCCCCTCCTTGTAAGGGAGGTATCATACCACTAGACCACGGAACCAACAAACAATATTATGAATTTACTATTATATATATCTTTGCATTATTGCTGAAATTGAACAAAGTAACTTTAATATATATAAAAAACAAATATTTTATCACAAAAATATGATGTGATAAAATGGCATGGGACGATAAAGAAACTAAAGTTTGGATGGACGGAGAATTTGTCGAATGGAAAGATGCAAATATTTCAGTACTTTCTCATGTTGTCCACTATGGTACCAGTGTTTTTGAAGGTATTCGTGCATATGAAAACGAAAATGGTGTGGCTGTATTTCGTTTAAAAGAGCATGTACAACGTTTATTTGATTCTGCAAAAATTTATAAAATTGACATTCCGTTTACACAAGAGGAAATTGAAGAAGCTATTTTAGAAACCCTTCGTGTAAATGACTTAGGGGCATGTTACATACGCCCTATCGTATTTAGAGGATATGGAGAATTAGGAGTAAATCCTTTAGGATGTCCTGTTAACGTAGCAATTGCTGCTTGGGAATGGGGATCATATTTAGGAGAAGAAGGAATGGCAAACGGTGTGGACATCGGTGTTTCCTCATGGAGAAAACCTGCTCCTGACACTTTCCCGGCTCTTGCTAAATGTGGTGCTAATTACATGAACTCCCAATTAGCAAAACTTGAAGCTATTGACAACGGATATGATGAAGCTATCATGCTCGATTATGAAGGACACGTTTCCGAAGGTAGTGGAGAAAACATCTTCCTTGTTGAAGGCGAAAAATTATTCACTCCTGCAATGTCATCTTCAAACCTCAAAGGTATTACCAGAGATTCCATAATGACCGTTGCACGTGACTTAGGTTACGAAGTTGTCGAAGAGGTCATTTCAAGAGAAAGATTATACGCTGCTGATGAAGTGTTCTTCACCGGAACCGCTGCTGAAGTAACTCCAATCCGTTCAATTGACCACAGGACAATTGGTATTGGTAGAAGAGGACCAATTTCCGAAAAATTACAATCTACTTTCTTTGATATCGTAGAGGCAAAAGTGGAAGACAAATACGGATGGTTATCATACATCTAAGCGGTGTAGAAAATGAACATAATTCAAGCAATAATTATCGGTGTTGTTCAGGGATTGACTGAGTTTCTGCCGGTCAGCAGTTCAGCACATTTAGTTTTTGCTCATAATATTTTAAATGTTGAAAGCTCTTTGGCTTTCGATGTTTTTCTTCATTTGGGAACTTTGATTGCAGTTGTATGGTACTTTAGATATGATATACTCAAAATGCTTAAATCCTGGTGGTTGAGCCTTGGTGACCTGCTGCAAGGAAGGTTCATGCAAGGATTCCGTGAAGACCCATATAAAAGGCTTGCCTGGTATGTGATTCTCGCCACTATCCCTGTAGGTATTGTAGGGGTATTGTTTGAAGACGCAGTCGATTCATTGTTTGCAGGCGCACTTTATGTTCCGGCGTTCTTTTTATTTGTAACTGGAACTATCCTTTACCTGTCTCAAAGGATGCCTGGCGGAAACATCAATTTACACAACATTACTAAAAAGGAAGCATTATTCATGGGATTGGGTCAAGCATGCGCAGTACTTCCGGGACTTTCACGTTCAGGTACTACAATTTCAGCCGGTTTAGTGGCCGGGCTCGATAAGGAATTTGCAGCCAAGTTCAGTTTCATATTATCCATTCCAGCAATCTTCGGTGCATTCGTATTCCAATTGAAAGACATCGGATCTGCTATGGATGCCAACTTCCTGCCTATATTATTAGGTTTTGTCGCATCAATCATTGCAGGTTATTTTGCTATTAAATGGATGTTGGATTTAATTAAAAATAAGAGTTTGGATATCTTTGCCTACTATTGTTGGATAGTCGGTATTGTGGTGTTCATGGGCTCTATTGCCCACATATTCTAAAATTAAAAAAATATAGAGATTATTAAAATCTCTATTTACATACTTTTTCTATTCTTTTTCTCAATCTTTCAACGGAATTTCCTAAAACAAGTGCGGTATACATTGCCCCTCCGGCTCCTGCACCTTCCTTAACAAATCCTTTCAAGTAATTTTTCAATCCTTCATGTTCTGAATCTTCAAATCTAGGGTCCACTACATTAACGGTAATATTGTCATCAATTTGGTCTAGAATACCGAATAAATCAGCTGTTTCATCAGCAGCAACAAATACTGTAGTTGCCAGGTTGATTTTTGAAAAATCGAAGGTAGGTTGAATGGACTTTATCACTGCACAGGTTGCAGCCATTTGTGTTCCGCCAGCCAAAATTATTGGAATGGTTGATCCAATGACCAATCCTGCAATTGCCGCAATGGTCGGATCTCCTACAGCGCCGATAGCCTGCATCGCATCAGCTTCACCAGGTTTGATTCCGGCTTTTTCCAATCCTTCATTTACTGTATTTGATTTTAAATCATGAGGGTTGTGTGGCATGCTGCCGCTGACTTTTTCATTAGCTTCATAGCCCAATGCCTTTAGAACACCTAATGCGGTTGTAGTTCCTGCAGCTATGCTTTCACCGATGATAAGCATTTCATGCCTTTGGGATAATTCAGCACCTAATTCTTTTCCGTTTTCAAATATTTCCAATGGATTCAAAACACCTTTTCCAGTTCTTATGTCTCTTCCATATTCTTTTCCTAAACTATAATATTCGATATCAGGTTTTATTTTGGAACCTGCATCAACAATAACGAATGGGATATTTGCGACTTGGAGTGCTGCTTTTGTAAGTCTTGCAGGTGTTGGTGCAGCAGCATCGCCAACTACGGTTTCTGCCGGTGCTTCACAACATCTTACTTCACCTAAAACCATGAATTCTGCGTCTGATGCAGGAGTATATACGGTTAGTTCCGCTGTAGGTCCCGCACCTGAGATTCCTTCTATCAGTGAAGTATCTGTTGTTCCAATTGTAAGCAAAAATACTGGATCATCACATTCCTGTAATTTTTCGGTTAATTCGGTTGATCCATATGTCTTTATTCCATCAATCATTTTTTTCACCCTGTTTTTTTAATAAGTCGATAATAATCTTGTTTTGATTAATAATTTTTTTGTTTTGAAGCATGATTTTCTTAAGCATTTCCATTTCAGGCAATTCATCGTCCCTGAAGAATTCCTTGCCGTCCCTTGCTCTTGGAGGAATCTTGATTTGGTCTTTTGGAGGAAGTGTGGTTTTCTCATCTGACCTTGGAGGTATGACTCCCCTTGAAGCGCTGTCCTCATTTGAAACGAAGTCAACATATCTGTGTGTCACTTTGTTTTTTGACCTTTCGTCAAGCAATTCCATCAATCTGTCATCCACTTCTTTAACGCCGTGAAGCTCTTCTTGCTCTACCTCATGGAGTAATCTTTTTTGAATATTGTAAGCATTATAAATTGGAATTCCACGGGTTTCACATTCGTTTTTAAACATTTCGCTAATGTTAATGTCGCCTGTTAGTTTTTTCACCCTCTTTTGTTCAGGGGTATTAGCACTATAAAATCCCATATTTTACCTTTTGTTTTTTAAATTTAAAAAATATTTTTATATTTTCAAAGGCAATATACTAATTAATTAAATTTTTTGGTTGATTATTTTGATAAGTTTGGGAATTGAAGGAACAGCAGAAAAGACAGGTGTAGGCATCGTTGACAGTGATGGAAACATATTAGCCATGGCTGGAAAGCAGCTATTTCCGGAAGAGGGAGGCATCCATCCCAGAATTGCAGCGGAACACCATGCCGAATGGATTCCTAAATTGATTCCCGAAGCTATCGAGCAGTCTGGATTGTCATATGACGACATAGACCTGATTTCATTTTCACAGGGGCCGGGTTTGGGTCCGGCTTTAAGGATTGTTGCAACTTCAGCAAGGAGCTTGGCATTATCACTCAAAAAACCGATAATCGGTGTCAATCACTGCATTGGACATGTTGAAGTTGGAAAACTTGACACTGGTGCGGTAAATCCAGTTTCCCTTTATGTAAGTGGTGGTAACAGTCAGGTAATAGCTTATGAAAGCGGAAGATACAGAATTTTCGGCGAAACTCTGGATATAGCTATTGGAAATTGCCTTGATCATTTCGGCCGTGAAACCGGTTTGGGCCATCCTGGAGGACCTGTCATTGAGAAATTGGCCAAACAAGGTTCATATATAGATTTGCCGTATGTCGTAAAAGGGATGGACTTTTCATTTTCAGGATTGCTGTCTGCAGCCTTAAGGGAAGCGGAAAAGGGAACTCCTATGGAGGACATATGCTTTTCACTTCAGG
>JAUNXN010000113.1 GCA_030539795.1 Methanobrevibacter sp. | reverse complement strand
TGCTTGAAAAGGACATTAAAAACTTTGGCTGGGCTGTAAGCGAGCTTCAAAAAGTAGGTTTCAACAAACTGGAACATTCTCTTGATGACAGCTATTTGCCGACTATGCAAGCTATTGAAGATGCCGGAGCCTATGGTGTTGGTATTTCATCATTCGGACCGGTCCTATACACAGTATTCGATGAGTCAAATGCATTCATCGTGGAAAAGACCAAAGAGATCATTGGTGATAAGGGTACTGTCTTTGTTACCAAAGCGCAAAATCACGGATTTGTTATTGAAAAATAGCAAATTTACCTTTCTTTTTTTTTTAATTTTTAGAACAGTCCGCTGAATCCGACTGTTTTGCAGACGCAATATCTGCAGAGTGACTTTTCGTCATGGATATATTTCATTCTGCCCTTGCAGTAGTAGTCCCCGTTAAAATAGTATACGTCATCCTTTTTGTCTTCGCTGTACGGGTGAAGAGGCCTTTTGGCTATAAGCGCCAGATAAAGTGAAATGTATTCGGTGAACCGCTTGTTTTCATCGTCTCCCCCGCCATACCTGTCGAAATAGAATCCTATGTCTGCGCGCATGTTTTTGATGACGCTGTCCTTGACTTCAAAGTCGTCAGTTATCTCCATTTCATATATTTCATCGTAAACGCCGGAGTTATATTTTGCCAATTTCTTGGTTAGAGGATCTTTATATCTTTCATCGGTGACCTTGTTTTTGAGATAGTCGATGGGATAGTCCTTTAAATTTTCACGAATTATCTTTAGAAGTTTTGACGCTTTCATAATTTTATTCCTTTGCTTTTCAGAAGTTCGCGTGGATTGTCGACAATCGCCTTCATCGCCTCGTCATGTGTAAGTCCGGCGCCCAAAGCTATTTCATAGGACTTTTCAAATGTTATTATGTTGTCCGGTGAGTGGGTATCGGTGTTTACCAGCAGTTTGTTTCCGACTTCGCGTGCGACGTTTGCGACGTGTCCGTTTCCAAGGCAGTGGCCTTTTCTTGCTGAAATCTCAAGATAGATGTCATGTTCCTTTGCAAGCTCAGCCTCTTCAAGAGTGATTAGGCCGGGGTGTCCTAGAATGTCGATGTTTTCGGATTCGACTGCAGCGCGGTTGGTTCCTGGAGTCACAGGTTCGTTTAAAGTTTCGCCGTGAACGACAACGATTTTTGCGCCCAGTTCCTTTGCCCTTGCTGCTATTCCGTCAATGGACTCGACAGGAGCATGGGTGACTTCAGCCCCCAGAACGACGGTGATGTCCCAGTTGGCGTTGATGTCGTCAATCGCATCCTGGATTGCAGGGATTGTATCGACGTTTGACCAGTCGACATGGTCTGTGATGGCTATGGCCTCATGGTTTAGTTTCAGGGCTCTTCTTGCAAGTTCGGAAGGCAGTAGTTCTCCGTCACTGAATAGACTGTGCATATGTAAATCGATTCTTTTGTTCAAAATATAACCTCTCAGCATTAAATATAATATTTTATATAATACATAGAATATAAATCTATATAACTTAAATTATATTGAGGTATAGAAAATGAAAGCAAAAGCAGTAAAAATGGCTGACGGTGTTTACTGGGTTGGAGTAATCCACTGGCACAGCAGAACCTTCCACGGATATGGAATCCCAGGTACCACCTACAACGCTTATCTGGTATTTGGTGAGGAAAAAACCGTATTGATCGATAATGTTTACAGAGGAATGTTCGAGCAATTCGACGCAAGAGTAAAAGATGCATTCGAGCAAGAGGGAAAAGACTTCAAGATTGACGTGTTTGTCCAAAACCACTCTGAAATGGACCATTCCACATTTTTAAGAGACACAATTGCCAAATACAACCCTGATGCAGAAATCTATGCATCACAAAATTGTATTAACTTTTTAGAAGCACAATATCATAATTTTGGTGATTTAGAAATCAACGCTGTTGCAACAGGCGATGAGCTGGACATCGGCGGAAGAACCCTGAAATTCGTATCAGCTCCAATGCTTCACTGGCCTGACAGCATGTTCACATTCCTGGCTGAAGAAGGCATTTTATTTTCAAATGACGCATTCGGACAGCATGTGGCACATTCCAAAAGGTTCGATGAAGACTACAATACAGAATACCTGCTCAGGGAAGCTCAGAAATACTATGCTAACCTCGTGACATTAGGCTCACCGATGCTCAGAATGAAATTGGATGAGCTGACCAACAGCGGTCTTCTGGAACAAATCAAAATGATTGCTCCATGTCACGGTCAAATCTGGAAAAACCCTGCTCCAATCGTTGAGAAATACTCAGAATGGGGATCAGGAGTATGCAAAGACAAGATTACCGTTATCTTTGACACCATGCACCACTCAACCGAAAAATTGGCTTACCAAATCGCTGAAGGTATCATGAGCGAAGGCGTTGAGGTTGCAATGTACTTCATGCAGGAAGACGGCCCTGATGACGTAATCACAGACATCCTGGACTCCAAAGCTATTGCTTTAGGTGCTCCTACAATGATGAACAAGCCATTCCCAAGAATCGGTAACATGATGTACTGGCTTGACTGCGTCAACTTCAAGGGTACAGGCAGCGAAAAAAGCGCTTTGATATTCTCATCCAAAGGATGGGGTGGAGGAGCTATTGCAAAACTCCAAAATGATTTGGAAGCTGCAGGATTTACTGTAACTGACACTTTGGACGTTTTATTTGTGCCTGATGAGGATGTCTTGGCAGAAGCGTTCGAGAAAGGTGCAGAACTCGCAAGATCCATTAAAGAATAATTCCATTATTCTTTTTTTATTTTTTCAATCTTTTGATTGTTGCAGTCAACAACATTAATATAAGATAATCGACAGAGGTTATATCATGTCAAGCTTAGTAATTTACTTTTCAAGAAGCGGTGAAAACTACTTCGGAGGAGTCCTTAAAGACATAGAAAAGGGAAACACCGAAGTGATTGCCGAATACATACAGGAACTGGACGGCGCAGATCTGTTCAAGGTTGAGCCTGCAGTTGAATATCCTGCAGACTATATGGAATGCATCGATGTTGCCAAAAAGGAGCAGCAAGCCGATGCAAGGCCTGAAATCAAGCAGACATTGGAAGACATTTCAGAATATGATACAGTATACATTGGTTTTCCGAACTGGTGGGGAACACTTCCGATGCCTATGTGGACCCAATTGGAGCAATTGGATTTTGCAGGCAAAGTCGTAAAGCCGTTCGTCACCCATGAGGGCTCAGGCTTCGGCTCCAGCCAAAGGGACCTTGCCAAATTGTGTGAAGGCGCTGAAATCAAAAAGGGCCTTTCAATTCCGGGCGCCAAGGTCTATGACGTCAAGGACCAGGTTGCCTCATGGATAAAAGAGTGATATTAAAAACGATTTTTTAATATCTTCTATTTTTTTTATAAAAAATTTAATAAATTTCAATTGACTAAATTATATTTATGAGTGTTTTTGTTCCGGGCCATATTACTGGCTTTTTCAATATTGAAAATCATGACTCCAAGCTAAAGAACGGCTCCTGCGGTGTAGGATTCCTGCTTTCCAAAGGGGTGAAAACCACCATTGCGGAATCGGATTCATTTGAGTTTGAAGTCAATCAGGGCGATGATACTGTCATCCGTGAGGTTTTAAACATTTTTAATTTGGATGATGAAAACTTTAAGGTCATTCAGGATATCCAGCTTCCTATCGGTGCGGGATTCGGAACATCCGCCGCTTCGGCCTTAAGCTTATCATTGGCACTGAACGAGTTTTTGGATTTGAACTACTCATCTGAACTCTGCGGCCAGATTGCCCACATGGCCGAAGTCAATCTGGGTGCCGGACTGGGAGATGTCATAGCCCAGACAGGTCACGGTTTGATATTGAGGACAAGGCCGGGCGCTCCTGGAATCGGCGAAATCAAGTCATTTGAGCATGACGCCTATGTGGCATGGAAAAGCTTCGGCCCTATCGAGACCTCCGAAATCATCAGCAATCCCAATCATAAGAAAGTCATTTCAGAGGCCGGA
The DNA here is from genome assembly GCA_030539795.1 of Methanobrevibacter sp. GTDB lineage: Archaea > Methanobacteriota > Methanobacteria > Methanobacteriales > Methanobacteriaceae > Methanocatella. The sequence continues at coordinate 306 of JAUNXN010000113.1, read as the reverse complement.
GCGAAGTATCTTGAAATGTTTGAAGAGGACCCTACATTAGAAAACTTTCTGGCTTTTTCTTTGAGGTTTTCCGAAGAGACAAACTTGATGACGGATGAGGTCAAAAATCAAATCGATTATCTTAATTCCATGGACAATATTTTGGGCAGTTCCATGGCAATGCTTGGAAATACTGTATTTGCATTTGCATATGATGAAGATGCATTCAAAAACCTCGACATTGAAGGCCTGCATATAGATAAACTTAACAACAAAGGTATAACTTATGATTGAACTATGCTATGACGTGAAAAAGTACAGACAGAA
>JAUNXN010000028.1:1785-16460 GCA_030539795.1 Methanobrevibacter sp. | reverse complement strand
AATGGGAAATTTAATTTTCCCATTATTTTTTATTTTTTACAAAAATTTCAACTTACTTTTAATTAAATCTTCGAACGATAATTTTATACTTTTCATGAAAATTCTTTTATTAGAATGATTATATTTTTCAAAATATTAAATTGCAATTACTAATTTTCAAATATTTGTTTGGTCATGTAGATTACACATTATTTTTTACTCATTTTTTCAAAAATCATATTATTATAAAAGACATTAGCGAGATATATAATAGTGATTTGATTAAATTGTGTGATTAAATGAAAAGTGATAGTGTAAAAAAAGGAATTCAAAGAGCGCCACACAGATCTCTTTTAAGGGCATGTGGTCTTGATGATGAAGATTTCAAAAAACCATTCATTGGTATAGCAAACAGTTTCACTGATATTGTTCCTGGCCATATCCACTTAAAGGAACTTGTGGAATTCGTAAAGGAAGGTATCATTGCCGCCGGAGGTGTTCCATTTGAGTTTGACACCATGGCGGTTTGTGACGGAATAAGCATGAACCATGAGGGAATGAAGTATTCACTTCCTTCAAGGGAAATAATTGCGGCAACCGTTGAAAGCATGACAAAAGGACATGCATTCGATGGATTGGTATTGATTCCAAGCTGCGATAAGGTAGTTCCTGGAATGATAATGGGTGCGGCAAGGGTGGATGTTCCATCCATTGTTGTCACAGGCGGACCGATGCAATCAGGCGAATATAACGGAAAGCCTGCCGATTTGATTACTGTTTTTGAAGCGGTCGGCGCTTATTCAGCCGGCAAGATGACTGAAGAGGAAGTCAATGAACTTGAAAGATGCGCCTGTCCTGGTGCTGGAAGCTGTTCAGGTTTATTCACTGCAAACACCATGGCATGCATTACAGAAACATTTGGGCTCTCCCTTCCGACATGTGCAACAACCCATGCAAGAACAGAGGAAAACAATCAAATTGCATTCGAGTCCGGAAAGCAGATAATCGAGCTTGTTAAGCAAGACATCAAGCCATCCGACATTCTAACCCAGGAAGCATTCAACAATGCAATTGCAGTCGATATGGCATTGGGCGGATCATCAAATACCGCACTTCACATACCTGCAATCGCCAGCGAAGTTGAAGGCGTGGATGTGGACTTGGAATTGTTTGATGAAATTTCAAGAAACGTGCCTCACATCGCCCTAATTTCTCCGGCCGGTGAAGATTCAATGATGGATTTGCACTTGGCGGGTGGTATTCAGGCTGTATTGAAAACCTTGGGTGACAAAATTGACGCTGACCAATTGACCGTGACAGGCAAGACAATCAGGGAAAACCTGGAAAGCGTTGAAAATAAGAATACCGATGTCATCCATACATTGGATAATCCGGTGCATGAGGACGGTGGAATTGCAATATTGAAAGGAAATCTCGCTCCTAACGGTAGTGTCGTTAAGAAAGGTGCAGTTGCAGATAATCTAATGCATCTTAAAGGGCCTGCAAAAGTTTATGACTCAGAAGAGGAAGTTACAAAAGCGATATTCGACCATGAAATCGCTGAAGGTGACATAGTTGTAATCAGATATGAAGGGCCTAAAGGCGGTCCGGGAATGCGCGAAATGCTCAATCCGACTTCAGCACTTGCTGGAATGAACATTAAGGATGTGGGCCTAATCACCGACGGAAGATTTTCAGGAGGAACCAGAGGTCCTTGCATAGGCCATGTTTCACCTGAAGCGAGGGAAGACGGCCCGATTGCAGCAATCCAAAACGGTGATATTATAGAAATTGACATCAACAACAGGTCAATCAATGTTGAACTTTCAGATGAAGAGATAGAGGAAAGGTTAAAATCAGTTAAACATCCTGAAAGCGATGTTGACGGATGGTTGGCATTATATCAAAAGCTGGTTCACTCCGCAGATACCGGTGCTATCCTAAGGTAGTGTTGATTATGGAGATTCTTAAGTATTCAGAGATTGATTTGGCCGAAACCATCAAAAGGTCAGAAGAGGATGTAAACAAGGTTTTGGACATAGTTTCTGACATTTTAAATAATGTAAAGGATAATAAGGATGATGCTATCAGGGAATATACGGAGAAGTTTGACGGTGTTACAATAGAAAACCTGAAGGTTTCAGAAGATGAAATCAGGGAGGCTTACGACACTTTGGACGATTCATTGCTGGTTGCCTTAAAACAGGCGGCATCCAATATTGAGAAGTTCCACAAAAAGCAGATTCCGTCAGAATGGGAAATTGAAGTTAATCCGGGCATCGTTGCAGGCCAAATCGTAAGGCCAATCAACTCTGCGGGCTGCTATATCCCGGGCGGTAGAGCGGCATATCCCTCTTCAATACTGATGACAGTAATTCCCGCAAAGATTGCAGGTGTCGAAAAGGTTGTATGCGTAACACCTCCCCAAAAGGACGGAAAGATTCTTGATGCGATTTTGGTTGCAGCGGATATTGCCGGTGCCGATGAAATCTATAAGGTCGGAGGAGCTCAGGCAATAGCCGGGCTTGCCTATGGAACAGAGTCAATACCTCGCGTGGAAAAGATTGTTGGTCCCGGAAACATATTCGTTACAGCCGCAAAGAAATTGGTCTATGGTCAAGTTGACATCGAGTTTCCGGCTGGACCGTCTGAAGTTCTGATTTTGGCCGATGAAACCGCAAATCCTGAATTTTTGGCAACCGATATTTTGGCTCAGGCCGAGCACGACCCTAATGCGTCCTGCTTTTTAGTGACAGATTCAGAAAAATTGGCCATTGAAACCGATGAATTCGTTAAAGAGTTGACTGAAGTTGCTCCTAGACGTGAAATAATTGAGGAATCATTGTCAAAAAGTGGAAAAATCATTATCACTGACACTTTTGAGGAAGCGATTCATGTTACAAACGAATACGCTCCCGAACATTTAATCATATCCACAAAAGACGATGACGGGACACTCTCACACATCAACAATGCAGGTTCAATATTCTTGGGTGCATACTCACCCGTTGCGGCAGGAGACTATGGATCAGGTACAAATCACGTTCTGCCTACCGGCGGAGGAGCTAAAATGTATTCGGGTCTCTCAACTGAAGCGTTCATCAAAAAGCCGACAGTTCAAAGAATCACCAAAGAAGGCCTTAAAGAATTGTCCAAGACTTCCGTGCCGATTGCCGAGTATGAAGGATTCTTTGCCCATGCAAATTCATTCAAGACAAGATTAAGGGATGATTAGATGGATTTTGAAAGGGTCGACATGAGGGAGATGACCCCCGAAGAGATGGTTAAAGCGGGGGAAATGGCTGAAATAGTTTTCAAGCTCAATCACACATTGCCAAATAGCGAAGAGTACGATTCACTTTTAAGGGAGTTGTTCGGCGATAAGTTAGGTGAAAACAGCAGAATCATGGCTCCGATTGCTGGAGCGGCATTTGACTGCATAAAAATAGGCAGCAATGTTTTCATCAATTCTAATTCCCTTTTGATGGCTCGGGGCGGAATCACAATCGAGGATGATGTGATGCTTGCGGCAAACGTTCAATTGCTGTCCAACAATCACGATGAGTATGACAGGCAGGTTTTACTCTGCAAACCGATTCATATCAAAAAAGGAGCTTGGATTGGAGCCGGAGCAAGTGTTCTTCCTGGCGTTACAATCGGAAAGTATGCGATTGTAGGTGCCGGCGCAATTGTTACCAGGGATGTAGGTGACTATGAAGTCGCTGTAGGCGTTCCTGCAAAGATAGTTAAAACTTTGGATAAGGATAAATTTGAGGAATAATTTTATCCTTGACAATTTTTTATTTTTAATTAAATTTAATAATTTTGCTTCAATTTTTCTAAATTGATTTCTAACTATTTTAAATATAATTATATCTAATTTTATTTTGTAATAGATAAATTAATAACTTTATTGCCTAATTGGAGATGATGTTATTAATATATTTTGTTTCCTCTTTTGTATTGGAGGTGAGGGTTTTGGGCATGATATTCATTGTGCTCGACATTGTCTTGATTATTCTTGATATTGCTGTTATCTATTTTCACTTCAATAATTGATTGAATAGTCTCGTATGATAGTTGAATTTTGTAAAGTTGGTTCGTGATTTTTCAAGGCCCGCAAGCCGGAAGTTTTGCGTAATTCTTCCCAACTTTAATTAAAACGGATTTTTAATGCTTATTTTTTAAAATAAAAGAAAAATTATATAGTTTAGATAACTTTATATATTATGTTTGTATATATTATATTCAAGAATATGTTTTCATATTCTGCACTTTCTATACAAAAGAAAGAAATTAGGTAATAAAATAGTTGTCTAATCTTGCGGTAGTTTATAGGTCTTCCTATAAACTTAGACAACACTTCTTTTAAAAGTATTATTTAATTTTCACTTTTAAAATTTATTAATTTTTACAAACCTCGAGGTGAATAGTTTGCAAGGTTTATTAAATGATTGGAGAAGAACTCACTATGCAAAAGATGCGACTCCTGAAATTGCAGGAAGCGATGTCACAATCATGGGTTGGGTACATGAAATCCGTGATTTGGGCGGAATCATCTTTGTAATTATCAGAGATGTGACCGGCAGAGTTCAAATTACAGCTCCAAGTAAAAAAGTAGAAGCAGAAATATTAGAAGATTTAAGAAAATTCAGAAAAGAATCTGTTGTTGCCATTAAAGGTGCAGTGCAAGAAGCTCCTAAAGCACCAAATGGCGTTGAAATCATTCCAAAAGAAATCAGAGTATTGAACTTAGCTAACCAGCCTTTACCAATGGATCCGACTGAAAAGGTTCAAGCTGGAATCGATACAAGATTAGATTCAAGATTCTTGGATATCAGAAAGGAAAACGTTTCAGCAATTTTCAAAATCAAAGGTCAGATGTTCCATACTATCAGAGATTTCTTCTATGATAATGGATTTTATGAAATTAACACTCCTAAACTTGTAGCATCCGCTACTGAAGGAGGAACAGAATTATTCCCAATAACTTACTTTGAAAAAGAGGCATTCTTAGGACAATCCCCTCAATTATACAAACAGATGATGATGGGCGCTGGAATGGACAAGGTATTTGAAATCGGTCAGATTTTCAGAGCAGAAGAGCACGATACCTTAAGACACTTGAACGAAGCCGTTTCCATTGATGCGGAAGCATCCTTCATGGATGACGTTGACGTAATGAAAATCTTGAATGACATGCTCATTCAAGTATTGAAGGACGTTAATAACAACTGTGCTGATGAATTGGCTGTTTTAGGTCATGAATTGGAAGTTCCATCCGGAGATTTCCCTGTAGTAACCTATGACGAAGCGGTCGATATTGTAAACTCCCGCGATGTTGAAATGGAATGGGGAGAAGACTTGTCCCGTGAAGCTGAAAAGGCATTAGGCGATGCTATGGGAGGATTCTACTTCTTGACAGAATGGCCAACTGAAATCAAGCCGTTCTATGTAATGCCTAAGGAAGGAGATGAAAAATACTCTCATGCATTCGATTTAATGTACAACAACCTAGAGCTATCTTCCGGTGCTACTCGTGTTCACCAGTATGATTTGCTCGTAAAACAAATTGAAGAAAGAGGATTAAACCCTGCTGGATTTGGAAGCTATCTCAAAGCGTTTGAATATGGTATGCCTCCTCACGCAGGCTGGGGTCTTGGTGCCGACAGGTTAACTATGGTGCTTACCGGATCTGAAAACATCCGTGAATGTGTACTCTTCCCAAGAGACAGACACAGATTAACCCCTTAATACTTTCTTTTTTTTTTAAGATAATATGGAAGAATATGATATAGCTGTTGTTGGCGGCGGACCGGCAGGAATCATGGCGGCGATTGCTGCAAGCCAGAATTCCTCAAGGGTGGTATTGCTTGAAAAGAACTCCTCACTGGGGCGCAAGCTTCTGATGACCGGTGGGGGAAGGTGCAATATTACAAATTCAAAGCCAATCAAAAGGCTATTGAATATTTATCCTCAAAAAAACTTTTTAAAGCACTCTTTTTACACATTGACAAATGAAAAGCTACTTTCATTTTTTGAAGACAGGGGATTGCATTTCATCGAAGAGGATGACAATAGAATTTTCCCGGAAACTGAAAAGTCTAGCGATATTTTAAAAATTTTAATGGAATATCTGGAAAGTGTCAGTATACTCTATGACTTTGAAGTGAAATCTATTGTAGACAGTTTCATCATCAATGATGAGATCAAGGCAGACAAGGTCATAGTTGCCACCGGCGGTGTAACATATCCTCAAACAGGCTGCAATATCAAGAACTATTCTCTGACTTCACAGCCATTGACAGACATCAAATACGGATTGGTTCCGCTCATTACTGAAAAGGACTTGTCAAATATCGCAGGAATTACATTATATGATGTAATCATAAGTTATGGCAAATCAAAGGTCCGGGGAAATGTTCTGTTTTCACATGTCGGTCTTACAGGTCCCGGAATCATCAATTTAAGCAATGAGATTTCTGAAAGCATAAATTATGACTTACTTGAAAGAGAACCTGACGTGAATTTTGAAATAGCTATTGACCTATGTCCTGATTTTACACGCGATGAACTTCGCGAAAAATTTACAGTAGATTTTCAATCCAAGGGAAAGACAATGATAAAAAATTATCTGAAACTTTTTTTAACCAGCAGGTTCATTGATTTCTTTTTGGATGAAATAGATATCGACGCTGAAACCCAGCTGTCAAGAATTAATAAGAAAAGCAAAAATCGCCTAATTGAAAACTTAAAGAGATTTGCCTTTGAAATCACGGATTTCAATAAGGATTTGGCGAAGGTTACCATCGGCGGCATTGATTTGGCCGATGTAAATCCGAAAACCATGGAATCAGCATTGACACCAAACCTTTATTTTGCAGGCGAGGTTTTGGACTTGCATGGTCCGACCGGAGGGTATAATCTTAAAATTGCTTTTTCTACTGGATATTTGGCAGGTCTTTCAGCTAGTGAAAAATAGTTTTTTTTAAAAATTCCTTGAATATAACAAAATATTTAACTTATATATTTACCAATAGTTATAATATGACAGACAAAATGTTCATGGGTGCATCAACTAAACAAGGTTTGGATATTGCAAATAAAAGTCGTGAAATTATCCGTGGCCTTATTGGTGATGATGTCAAAGATTTAAAACCTATAGAAAGAGACATCGTTGAAAGGATTGTTCACTCAACAGCCGATCCTGAGTATGCAAAATTAGTTAAAATGAGCGATGATTTTGTAGATGCAGCTATGGCGTCCCTTAAAAATAAAGAAACCATTTTAACTGACATCAATATGGTTAAATATGGCATTACAAGATATGATGGGGAAGTTGAGTGTTATATTAAAAACGAAGAAGTTGTTGAAATAGCTAAAGAGCATCAGATTACAAGAGCGGCAGCCGCAATGCGCTATGCAGCCCAAAATGATTTTGAGGGTATTGTAGTTTCCGGCAATGCTCCGACTGCTGTTTTTGAAGCTATGGATTTATACCAAAAAGGTGAAATGAATCTGAAAGCTATTGTAGGTGTTCCTGTTGGTTTTGTAGGAGCTGCCGATTCAAAGGAGGCTCTGCATAATTCTGACATTCCGAATATCATTGTTGAAGGACCTAAGGGCGGCACACCTATCGCTGTAGCATGTGTAAATTCGTTAATCCAACATTTATAGTGTGATAAAATGTATTCTGAAGAATTGTTCAATGAATCTAAAAATTGCTTTCCTGGTGGCGTAAATTCTCCAGTGCGTGCTTTTAAACCATATCCGTTTTTTGTTAAAAGTGCTGGAGGATCTAAACTCACAGATGTTGATGGAAAAACTTATATTGACTATTGTCTAGCTTATGGTCCGTTGATTTTGGGACATGCTGACCCTAAGGTTGTAAGGGAAGTTTCCAATCAGTTAACAATAGGTACAGCTTATGGTACCCCAACCGAAAACGAAATCACTCTTGCAAAGGAAGTTATCGATAGGATTCCTTCCGCTGAAATGGTAAGGTTTTGTAATAGTGGAACAGAAGCTACAATGAGCGCAATCAGACTTGCCCGTGGCTTTACAGGCAGGGACAAAATCGTCAAATTTGAAGGAGCTTATCACGGAGCCCATGATTATGTATTGGTCAAAGGCGGTTCCGGCGCTGCAACTTTACCGGATTCTCCGGGAATACCAGAAGACACAACTAAAAATACATTGTCTGTGCCGTTCAATGATGAGGAAGCCTTAACCGAGTTAATTGAAAAGGAAGGTGAAAACATCGCCTGTATCATCATGGAAGTTGTTATGGGTAATGTTGGATGTATTGAACCAAAACCAGGATTTTTAGAATTTATCAGAAAAATCACAGAAGAAAATGACATAGTATTGATATTTGATGAAGTAATCACCGGTTTTAGAGCTTCCAGAGGCGGGGCTCAGCAGTATTATGGAGTCACTCCCGATTTGACCACTCTCGGTAAGATTGTTGGTGGAGGACTTCCTATGGGTGCATTTTGCGGTAAAAGGGAAATCATGGAATTGATTGCTCCTAACGGTCCTGTTTATCAGGCAGGTACCTTTTCAGGAAATCCTGTATCCGTTCAGGCGGGCATTTCCACTTTGACACAGCTTGATGACGCATTCTATAAGGAACTTGAAAGAAAAGGCAACTTCCTTAGAGGAAATATACGATCCATCATTGAGGATGAGGACTATAACATCCAACCGGTCGGGCTTGCGTCAATGTTTCAGATTTACTTAAATCCGGCACCGGTGTGCAATTACGAAGATGCTCAGAAATCTGATAAAAAGCAATTCTTAAGATATTTCAAATCATTGTTAAAGCAGGGCGTATTTATTCCGCCATCTCAATTTGAATGTAATTTTATTTCAAATGCACATTCAATGGAAGATTTGCAGAAAACTTCTGAAGCTATTGAAATCGCTTTGGGAGAAGCATTTAAAAAAAGAAGAAGGTAATTTAAAATGGAAATTGATTTAAAGGAAATTGCATCATATGTAATTATTCTTATCATAGTCTTGATAGCCGCTCAACACTTGAATGTCGTTGTTTCCGGAAGTATGGAACCTGCATTCTATAGGGGAGACATAGTTCTGGTTGAAAAGGCAGATTTTTTAGGCATAAACGAATTCAATCCCGATGATGTTCAGGTTGGCGATGTAGTTGTTTATGATGCGGCATGGTTTGACCAGCCGGTAATTCATAGGATTATCAACATAACAGATATCAATGGAACTACGATGTATGTAATCAAGGGGGACAATAACAATGCTCCTGACCCATATTATGTTAAATCAAGCCAAATTAAAGAAAAAGTCGTAACATTTGGCGATAATTTAGTCGTTATTCCAAAAATAGGTTATCTTTCCCTTTGGTTAAGAGGGTTATAATTATTATAGGTGAGTTAATGTATTTTGAAATTGAAAAACAAGCTATCGATGCCATCAATAAGGCATTGGATCAATATGATGAAGAGATTGATAGGGATTTTAAATTGGAATTCCCTCCAAATCCAAAATTGGGAGACTTGGCCAGTACCATTGCATTTGCACTTACTAAAAAGCTAAGAACCTCCCCTCCTGAAGTCGCAAAGGATTTGGTCGAAAAGATTGAAGTTCCGGATGTTTTCACTAAAGTTCAGAATTTCGGACCTTATGTCAACTTTTTCATCGACTACGACAAATTCTCAAAGTTATTGTTGGAAAAGGTCGATGAAAGCTATGGAAAGCTTCCTGCATACGGCGAAAAAATCGTCCTGGAACACACTTCAGCAAATCCTAACGGACCGCTGCACATAGGACACATAAGAAACTCCATATTTGGGGATTCTCTTGCAAGGCTTTTGAAATTGGCTGGAAGAGATGTCATCACCCAATACTATGTAAATGACATGGGAAGACAGATTGCCATTATTGTGTGCGGAATTACAGAATGCGGATTGAACATCGACGATTATGAAGGAGATAAGATTGACCACAAAATAGGAAAATTATACTTCGATGCAAACAAGGCCGTTGAGGAAGATGAAGCCTTAAACGCAAAGGTCGATGAGCTAATCCAAAAATACGAGGAAGGCGCTGACGAAGAGCTGAACAAGGTCTTTGAAGATGTGGTTTCAAAATGTATTTCAGGAATGAAGGAATCCCTTTCAAGAATGAACATTTCCCATGACGACTTTGTATGGGAAGGCCAGTTCGTTAGAAACGGAGAGGTCGACGATTTGGTAAACTACATCCAAAGGGAAGGCTTCACCCGTGAAGATGAAGTGCTTTTCATTGATTTGACAGATTTCAATATTGAAAAGGAGTTTGTTTTAAGAAGGTCAAATGGTACCTCACTTTACTCTACCCGTGATTTGGCTTATCACAGATACAAAGCTACTTTAGGAGATACTGTACTTGATATTTTAGGTTCAGACCATAAATTGGCGGCAGAACAAATCAGAGTAATTTTTGAAGAGATATTCATGCAAAAGGCTCCGGAAGTAATCTTTTATGAATTCATTACACTTCCAGAAGGTTCAATGTCAACAAGAAGAGGCAAATTCGTATCCGTCGATGAACTTATTGACGAAGCGGTGTCACGTGCTCATGATGAAATCAAATCCAGAAACCCTGACTTGTCTGAAGAGGAAATCGCACCGATGGCTGAGGATATTGGTGTGGGAGCTATCAGATTTTTCATTGCAAAATTGTCTCCTGAAAAACACTTGACATTCAAATGGGACGAAGCGTTGAGCTTCGAAAGAGGTTGCGCTTCAATTCAGTATGCTCATGCAAGAGCATGCAAACTGCTTGCAAAATCAGGCAAGGATATCAGTTCATTAAGTGTCAGTGATGAATGGAGTCCTAATGAAGCGGAACAAGATTTAATAAGACAAATTGCTAAATTCCCACAGGTTGTTGAAGACTGTGCAAACAAGCAAAGGGTTCACAACATTACACAATACTCACAGGATTTAGCCAGTTCATTCAATAAGTTCTACAAATCAGAGCAAGTTATTGGCTCTGAAGTTGAAGATACCAGATTGATTTTGGTTGACAGAGCTAAAACAACAATTAAAAATGCTTTAGATATTTTAGGTGTTGCTGCACCTGAAAAAATGTAGATGAGTATTTTAACTCATCTTTAATTTCTTTTTTTTAAAATCAGTCCACAAAGTGGATGTAATCTTCTTTTCTTGGCAATGGCTCAGGTGCTTCCATATCAGGATAGCCTAAAACCACATGGCCGATTCCCTCATATGTTTCAGGAATTCCCCATTCTTTCAATAACGCTTTTCCCTTTTCAGATGCAAACTCGTCACGGGCCCTGTGAATCCAGCAGGATCCAACTCCCACTGCATGAGCTGCATTGACTAAGACAGCCAATACGCTGGAGCCGTCTTCGACATATGTCGGAAATTCGCTGTTGGCCAGTACAATCAATAATGTTTTGGCGCCGTAAAAAGGATCCAAATCATCTGGAACCGGCACAGGGAAGAAACTTCTGTTCCATGCGGATAATTCCTTAATCTTTTCTTCATCCTGAATCACGACAATTTTAGGTGATTGTGCGCCACGTCCGGTTGGAGCGTAGGTTCCTGTTTCCAATATTGTTTTTAAATCTTCATCTGAGATTTGTTCGTCTTTAAACTTTCTGATGCTTCTTCTTGTTTTCAAGTCTTCAATTGTTTGATTCATATCAATTCCTCGCTGATTTTTCTAAGTGTCATTAAAAGATTGTCGTACTCTTCATCGGTCAGATTCCTCTTAAGTTTTTCATCCCACATTTCATCCAAATCCATTACCTTTTGGGCGATTTTTCCTCCTTGGGGAGTTGTCTTTATAATCTTTTTTCTTTTATCTTTAGTTCTTTCAATAAATCCTTTATCTTCAAGCTTTTTAAGGTTTCTTGCAATTGTGCTTTCATTTAAGTGAAGCGCTTCAGCCAGTTCCTCTTGACTGATTCCTTCGTTTCTGTAAATCTTTATCAGTAGAGGGTGGAGACCGAAACTCAACTCTTCCTCCTTTACGTTATCATTGATGTATTTTGCATGCTCCCTGTACATTATTGAGATAAAGGGTGCTGTGGGGATGTTGTCATCAAAGGCCATGGTCTCGACTCCTGATTAGCTTGTTGATGTATAATTCTATGCACGCATAACATATAAGTGAACCTATTCCTCCGCCTAAAAGCATTCCGTAGTATATTCCGGTTTCTCCCATATTGAATACGAATCCCAAAAGATATGCAAAGACCAATACGAGAACGAATTCCCTGAATGTTGTTAAGATAAATGAGATTGTTCCCTTTCCGACGCCTTGGAATACGTTTCCTGCGCTTGCTCCGAATGGAACATATAATATGAACAGGCACATTAGCTGTATGAAACTAGCAATCAGAGGTTCCAGTTGTGCGCTGCTTTCAGAATAGGAAAATACAAATGCAATTTGATTCGCGAATACATTTAAGAGTATGCAAACAATAATTGAAGCTATTAAAGCTACCTTAACGGCATATCTTGCAGTGACTCTTAGGTTTTCATATTTTCGAGCTCCGTAGGCTACTCCCGCAACGGATATTGATGCTGTTCCGACTCCTATCGCCGGAAGCATTCCCAGGTTGATTATTCTCCATCCTGCGGTATAGACGGCCACTGCAACAGGTCCTGAAACAAGGGTAAGCATGAAATTGACGACAATGGTCAGTGCGGACAATATCAGCTGCTCCAGACTGGCGGGAATACCTACAACCAGGATGTCCTTATACATTGAAAGGTCATTGTGGAAATAGTCCCTGCCGTATTTTAGGTATGTGTCCTTTTTTATGAACATCCAATAAAGCATTGCAATGATTGAAAGGATGTGCGCAAGAACTGTTGCCCATGCGGCTCCTGCAACTCCCAGGTTAAGTGAATATATGAAAATAGGGTCTATGCACATATTGATTATGGCGGTAATTGCAATTGGTATTGTTGCTCTTTTAACGTCTCCTTCTGCTCTGAAAGCCCCTCCACATATTGGCGGAAGAAGCATTGCAAATGAAAATGCAAATATTATTGTTCCGTATTGCATTGCATAATCTAAAACGCTTGATGCTCCCATAATGTTCAGTAGAGGTTTCAAAAAGGTAAGTAAAATAATTGAAACGACAATTGAAAGTATAATTCCCAATATCAGGTTGTGTATTGCGGCATTGTTTGCTGAATTTCTGTTTTCGGCACCGATATAACGGGATATCAGGGAGTTGCCGCCTGCTCCTATTCCATTTCCGATCCCGATAAGCACCATGAATAATGGTGTGATGTATCCAAGTGCAGCTAGTGGTTCCGCACCGAGTCCTGCAACCCAAATGCTGTCGATAATGTTGTTTGCAAATATCAGAAACATGCTTGCTATAATCGGGATTGACAGCTTGTTGATTGCCTTTTTCGGGTCTCCTGTAATCATTTCAATATTTTCATTCTTTTCCATAATATACCTCATTCTTGCATATGCAACTATACTCTTGTATATGCAAGTGTTAATATTTAAAGTTTATGTCACAAAAAAATTCTGAATTCAAAAAAAATAAAATTAAAGATGGCTATTGTAAGTTACCATCTTCATCAATCATATCTCCGGATGAGTATATGTCCCTTATGTATTCCGCTGAATATCCGTCGTTTTGACCGCCGCGAATGATGCCGTTGTCGTCATAATAGAAATTGTATTCGGCATCGTAGTGTAGTGGGGAACCGGAGGATGAATTTCCGTTGTATAGTGCAGTGCCCGCACTTGAATTGCCGGGAGTAGTTTCATTATAGACAACATTACTGCTGCTTGCTTCTGCAGTTCCCTCTTCAACGGTCACTGTTACTTTAGCGGAACATGGGTCATATCTGTTTGTTCCGTTGTATGTTACATAAACGTCATAATCTCCAGGAGCTTCATTATTTAAAACCAGAGACCCTTTTCCGTCAACGTCTGTGAAAATTGAGTAGGTCTGGTTTTCGCCATTTTCATTAAAGATAATGTTTATACTTTGGTTTGCAAGGATGTGGTTTTGTTCATCCCTAAGCACAAATTCAACAGCTTCACCGTTTTTCAGTGTTGATTCGCTTAAAAAATCGATTTCAGTATGTATTTTGCCGTTGGAGGTATGCGGTTGCATAAAAGCAAACATTCCAAGGGCTATAGCAATGATTGCAATGATTGCAATTATAATTATAGAATTTCTGTTCATAGCCTTTCACCTATTTTTTATCTTTTTGTTTTATTTATTATAAATTTATATATTTTTAAAAAAATATTTAATAATAAGGAGATTTAATTATGAAAGTTTTAGTTGTTGGAACTGGTGCTCGTGAACATGCAATTGCCGACGCCCTTAAGGATGATGTTGAATTATATTGTTATATGAGTAAAGTTAACCCTGGAATGTCTAAAATTGCCGAATTCAAGCAAGGAGATGAAGGGGAAGTTGAAAAGGTAGCAGAATTTGCTGTTGAAAATGATATTGAAATTGCCTTTATCGGTCCTGAAGCTCCGCTCGGAAAAGGAATTGTGGATGAACTTCAAAAGAATGGAATTAAATGTGTAGGACCGACTCAAAGTGCAGCAAGAATTGAAACTGATAAATCATTCATGAGAAAACTCTTTGAAGACTATGAAATCGAAGGATCTTTAGTCTACAAAGTATTTGACAATTCTGAAGATGTGTCTGCATTTTT
>JAUNXN010000028.1:0-1685 GCA_030539795.1 Methanobrevibacter sp. | reverse complement strand
ATTGCTGAAGAAGCCGAGCCATACAAAGGAATCCTATACGGCCAGTTCATGTTGACCGCTGACGGACCAAGACTCATAGAATACAATGCAAGATTCGGAGATCCTGAAGCAATGAACGTTTTGCCTCTTTTGAAAACTCCATTGGTTGATGTCTGCCAGGCTATTGTTGACGGAAACCTTGATTCAGTGGAATTTGAAGACAAAGCAAGCGTATGTAAATACATCGTGCCTGACGGATATCCAGAAACCGAACATGCCGGCGAACTGATTGAAGTGGATGAAGCAGCTATTGAAGAGTTAGGCGCAAAAGTGTTCTATGCTGCAGTATCAGCTGAAGATGATGGAATTCACCTGTCCGGTTCAAGAGCCTTAGGAATTGTAGCCAGTGGAGAATCCATTGAAGAGGCTGAAAAAATAGCTGAAAAGGCATGTGAATTTGTCAAAGGTAATGTTTACCACAGAAGAGATGTAGGTACAACAGAACTTGTAAACAAACGTATTGAACATATGAAAGAAATTTTAAACTAAATTTCTTTTTTTCTTTTTTTGGTGATAATATTAAAAAGTACAGTCCCGAAGAAATAGAGGAGCTGAAAAAGGATATTGGTTATAAGCTGGAAGTCTTAAAGGAGAATACTTCCAACAAGGACGAGCTTGAAAAATTGCATCAGTTATCCAGTGACTTACACGCCTTTAATAGTTCCAGAAATGCTGTTATAGAAGCAAAAAGGCTTAAGGTAATGGACAAGAAATTAAGCTTTTACGAACGGTTCAAGAGGGCATTGGAAAGAAATATAAACATTGATCCCGGAAGGCTATTGGGATTAACCGACGGCATCTTTGGGATGGTAATGACACTTTTGGTTTTTGGTATAGCTATTCCTGAACTGCAAATTACAAATTATTCGGATTTCATAACCTTTATTTCAACTTTAACGCCGACAATCGGTGTAACAATAGTTAGTTTTGTACTCATCAGTTCATTTTGGATTTATCATCATGAGTTTATAAAGGTCAAATGCCTGAACATTCCTTATTTATGGCTGAACATATTTTTCCTAATCTGCATTTCATTCATTCCATTTTCGACTTCCCTGATTGGACACTATTCGCATTTCTTCTTATCTGAAGCATTATTTGGATTAAATATCTTCCTGACAATAGTGGTATTTTTGTTCATGTACCTTTATGCTGATAAAAGGAATTTCCTCGAAAGCAAGCCTTCTAAAGAGGAAAAAAACCATGTAATCCATACAGTTGCCATTCTTATGGTTTTGACTATTGGCGTAAACATTTTGGACTTCAACATCTCTGGAAAGTTCATTTATCTGTTCCTGCTTGCGCCCGTAATCTCAACGGTTAGGGATATACTATTTAGAATGAAATCATAGAAAACTTTAATATATATTAATAAAAGATATTTATTTTTCTTAATATTATAAAGGGGATTTTATGGGTAGTTTATTGTCAGTTAGTGATATCAAAGATGATGTTAGATACATTCTCGATTTGGCTAGTAAAATTAAAGCGGGCGAAATTGAAGATAAGCCTCTTGAAGGCAAAACATTAGCGATGATTTTTGAAAAGTCATCAACAAGAACCAGAATTTCTTTTGATGTTGGAATGTATCAGTTAGGTGGAAGGGCAATCTTTTTGTCTTCCAATGATTTGCAGATGGGCAGAGG
>JAUNXN010000027.1 GCA_030539795.1 Methanobrevibacter sp. | reverse complement strand
ACACCTATGCGTTATCCTTCTTAGGAAACGACAAATACAGTGCTTCATTCAACTCAACCAAATTGATCTTGACAGCTAAGAAAACAAGTATCACTGCAAAAGCTAAAACATTCAAAGTTAAAGCAACAAAATCATTCAGTGTAACCCTTAAAACAGTTAAAAACCCATATGATGGTAAAACCTACCTTAACAAAGGTAAGAAAATTACTTTAACCATCAACGGTAAAACCTATACAGCAAAAACAAATGCTAAAGGCGTAGCTAAATTTACCATAAAATTAACTAAGAAAGGTAAATACACTGCAAAAATCAAATTTGCCGGTGATAAGACATACAAAGCTTCAAGCAAATCTGTAAAAATAACAATTAAATAGTGGGATTAATTTCTCACTAACTTTTTTCTTTTTTTAAAATCTTATTGTCTCTGACTTTTTTTAAAGTAAACTTTATAAACTGTTTTTTATAAATAATATATCATCTTTTAATAATCTTTAGAAGATGCTTATAGTCTTAAAGGAGGTGAAATTCATAGGATTGAGCCGAAAGTTAATATTGGGATTAATATTCTTATGTTGCATATTGTGCATGTCTTCGGTTTGCGCTTCTGAAATCACTAATGAAACGACAATCAATCAAACGCATGTTGATTTGTTGTTGCAGGAAAATGATTTTGACATTATAGATGACGAAGCTCCTGACGTGCCTGATTTGATTGTAAACGATACAATGTATGTTGATTCGGACAATATCGATGATTTTTTTGTCGACGGTGCCTTACAGTCCAAATATGCAAATAAGACATTGGTTTTCTCCGGTAAAATGGAAAATTTCGGCAAACTTGTTGTTGGCGTTGACAATGTGACACTCAAGGGAACAGGGTCAAACCTCAAAAACGTGGTCTTTGACGTATCCGGTAAAAACGTTACATTGGATGGTTTCAGCATGGAATTGGATAGCAATTTTGCAGACAATGACGGTGCGGCAATTCAAGTGAGCTCAGATAACGTAAATCTCTATAATCTTAATATTAATTATGTTGTTCCTACCAATGTTGAGGCTTACGGCATATTTGGTGTTTCAAGTCAAAGGAATCCGTTGAGGTTTCTTAGAATCATTAATTCAACAATCAATTTTGAAGGGCACAACGACAACGCTCCTGTATACAATTGCGGAATAAAGCTTCTGAACTGTCATGATGCTTTAATCAAGAACAATACGATACTAACTTCCCTTCCGTTAAGGGATGTGAATTTTGGAGCCCATGGGGCAACACTGGACTCTGACTATGTGATGTCAGTCGGTATGGAGGGCTGCAGAAACTTTACCTTCACCGGCAACACGATTATCTCTGAGGTCAATAAGCGTCCCGTTTCGAATTATCCTACTCTTGACGGCATCCTGATAAGCCAATCAGACAATTCCCTCATCTGCAACAATTCGATTTACATGAGCGACTTTGAAACAAAGCCCGGTCTTGACAACTATCTTTATGGTATTGACGTATACGCTCTTGAAAACCTGACAATAACCAAGAATGATGTCAACATCGTAACCACTGGGGGCAAGCTTGCGGCAGGTACCGCATATCCTATTCAGGTTACAGGACCTATTGACAGGGTCAACATTACAGACAATGACCTCTACTCATTCTCAAACGGTCCGAACATCGGAATCTACTCCCAGAACTACTATGGCGCCACTGCCTTATCAATAACAAACAACAGAATAAACGTTACTGGTTTGGCCGGGGTACATGAGTGGGCTTTGGTTGCGGGAATCGAATCCCAGGATTCGAATTCAATCATCCATAACAATACGATAGAGGTGCACAGTGTAGGAAACGTGGATATCAATGACAATATCTACGGCGTAAGTTACAGACAGCACACAGCTGGAAATCACACTTTCGACATTCAGAACAACACAGTCTTCAGCGATGGATTCTATTCAGTGTCCATATTGGATTCCGTCGACTCCACAATCGCAAACAATCTTCTGGTATCTTTCAATGAAAAAGCTTCAAACAGCAACAACGGTTACAACTACGGAAGCATGGCCTCACATAGGGGCGATGAGTTCTACAACAACCGGGTTATAAGATACAACGATTATTTTGCATCCATCAACAATGAAATAGATGGCGGAGAGGAATTCACCTATGACAACCCTACAAACGACAAGGGCCTTAACAATGAAATCGATGGAAAGTCCATCGGTTCTAAGGAGGACAGGAAATCATACAACTACAATCCTCTGATTCCGGGCACTTCCAACAAGGGAAGGGACACTCATCAAAACGATGGAAAGACTGGAAAGGATGACTCAAATGACAATAACGGCAATGGAGAAGGCGTCGGTCCTCATGGCGGCAGCGGAAATTCATCAGGCAAATTCATATCATTGAGCGATTTGCTTTCAGAATACATGGATTCCAACACCGACAATGGCGGAAAGGCAAATTCCACCCAGCACTATGATGGAAGCAGATCCAATGTCCGTTCTAACAATACCGATTCAAGTCCATCCGACGCCGGTCCTGACGCGCTGTCAAGTGAATCCGAAAGCCAGTCCGAAGTGGCTGCGACAGCAGGATCTTCCGGAAAGTCAAGCGTAAGCAAAGCCTTTGAACTTGAGGACTTGACCAAAAATCAGGCGTTCATCCCATCTGTGATTGTGGTTCTCATCATACTGATGCTGCTTGTTGTCGGTTACAGACGCAGAAATTCAAAATTCGATTAAAATTAGTCTTTTTGACTAATTACTTCTTTTTTTTAAATACTTTTATATAATTTGTTTTCCATAATTTAAATTATCATTGACAAATGATTTTTTGTTAAGTGTAAATTAATAATATAGAGGTATTGATGTTGAAATTTAATAAAGTTGCTTTAACTGTTTTCATTCTTGTTTGTCTGCTTGCGATTTCGCATGCAAGCGCAAATGATTTAGGTGTCAATGAAACTGTCGAACTGGCTGGGGGAGTTCCAATCAGCGTCGATGCAGATTCAATATACGTTGATGATATCGAGGGAAATGACCTGAACGATGGACTTTCACAGGACACTTCTGTAAAATCCCTGGTCAGGGCAATTAGTCTGGCAAAGGAAAACGCTACCATACATATAGCTTCAGGAAACTATCGCTCTGAGGGCAATACTAAACTGGTCATTGACAAGTCAGTCAATTTTATCGGTTCTGAAAATACCACATTCGACGGACAGAACATGAATCATTTCTTCACAATAAATGACAATGTCTGCGTCACATTCAAAAACATCAACTTCATCAACGCATATAAGATACCGAATGGTGACGAAAGCGTCTCCGGTTCCGTTTTGGATATCAAAAATGCGAAAGTTACAGTCGACAGCTGTTCATTTGAAAACAACCTCGTAAACCACAATACCAAAAGTGCCGTTTATGGCGGTGCAATAAGCAACATGGGCGATTTGATAATACTGAATTCCTATTTCAACAAAAATTCCCTTGCTATTGCACAATCAGCTCAAGGTCTTTTCTCACAGGGAGGAACAATTTACAATCAGGGAAATCTGACTATCAGGAATTCCTCATTTTTCAAATCCCGAAGCGGGGTCTATTCAAGCGGTGCTGCAATAGCGAACAATCGGGGTAATCTGATAATTGACGCTTCAACAATTGCGGATTCGCACATCAGTTCCCAGTCAAAGGGATCTGCAATCTACAATAGCGGAAATCTGATTTTAACCAATTCCATAATTAAAAACAATGTCATCGAAAAGACAGGATTGAACCAGATTTTCGGTGCAATCTTCAACGAGGGCAACTTCACTGCTGTCGGAAACATATTCCAGAACAACTCCGCAGTTTTCGATTCCTCTTCAATAGCGTTCAAGGGCTCAGCGAACATCTACAACAACGGAAACTTGAATCTGACCTATAATGCATTCATAGGCAATGCCTATGCAACAGACATTTCAAAAGACGTCTTTGACAATGGTGGAAAGATATTGTCCCTTGAAAACAACTGGTGGGATACAAACGGAAATCCAACAAAGGAATCCCATGTAAATACCGATGAGGTCTATTCCTGGCTGACATTCACTGTTACACCGGAATATTCTGCATTAAACATTTCAGATTCCGTTGTAATCACAGCCGCCTGGAAATCCACTGCAGGAACTGCTCAAATCAGTTTGTTTCCTATATTTAATGTCACATTCAAAACATCAGGCATTGTCAAAACAGAAGAGCTGAAGAACGGCAAGTCAGAATTCCTTTTCAATTACACTCAAAACAAGGGATTATATGAAGTGACCGGCGATGTGTGCGGATTCAAAAGGACTGTGGAAGTCGATGTGGGCAAATTGATTTCAGATTTATCATTCAATGTTACAGACAACATAGAATATCTTGACACATTGAAAATCAACATAAGCGTTGAGGGCAATGGCGTTATTGCATTGGCCGGAAAGGTTTCAATAAAATTAAATGATAAGGAATATATTGTTGAGCTTAAAGACGGCAAAGCGCATCTTGAGATTCCAGACCTGACACCGAGCAGATACAATCTGACTTTCACATATCTCGGAAGCGAAGAGTATTTCAAGGCTTTTGGAAACACTACTGTCACTGTCAAAAAGCAGCCGGTCAACCTGACATTGACCATTCCAAGCATCAGAATCGATGAAAAGCAAACCAAAGCCACCGTAACACTCAACACAAAAGGGGCTCAAGGACAAGCGGCACTATATCTCAACGGTGCAAAAAAACAGAACGTTTACCTCTATAATGGAGATACAACCCTTACACTGAAAAATCTGGCTGAAGGAGAATACAATGCCACATTGGTATTTTTAGGAAACGAAAAATATGAATCCGCCAATGTATCAACAACATTCAAAGTGTCAAAATACAGCACAGTACTCAACATTTACGCTCATGACATAGATGCCGGCGAGAACATCTCAATACTCATTGAGGCATTGCCTGAGGAATTGAGGGGAGAGGCCGTCCTTTCAATTAATGGAGTCAACCAAAGCATATGGATAGGAAGCGCCAATACCACAGTCAATATTTCCAACCTAAGTCCCGGACTCTATGAAGTCAGCGTAACATATAAGGGAGATTCCAAATACTACGGCGCAAATGACACAACATCCTTCAGGGTGATAAGGCCGCAATCATCCCTCGATGCGGATATCGTAAAGGATGATTTGGCACTGAACGGGACCATAACCGTAAGGACCAATCCTTTAAACTGCACAGGCCTTATCGGTGTTTACGTTAATTATAAGTTTTATAGCATGAATCTAACCGACGGCGAAGCCAGATTCAATGTCGAATTCGATGAGGGAAGCAATTACATCTTCATCTATTATGAAGGCGACGACACCCATGAGGGTTCAACATGGAATACCACCTTGGGAGTCGCCGACAAGTTCATCTTCATCGGCGAAAACTCAACATCATTCGAGCACAATGACTTCAACTATTCAGTGAGACTGGTGGAAGTGACAGGCATTGCAATGCCTAACCGCAATGTGGTTGTCAAGTTCCTGAATGAGACCCATTATATCCTAACTGATGAAGACGGATTTGCTTATTTGCCTTTGAATCTTGAAAAAGGGGTTTATGAAATTTCAGCATCCTATGAAAACCAAACAATCCTCAACACAATAACAGTCAATGAAATCAGCTTTGAGGTTTCAGCAAATGATACTGCTTACGGCGAGGATGCGGTCATTGAAATAAGTGCAAATGAAAACCTGACAGGCAGATTCAACATAATCATTCCGGAAATTCTTGACATCACTGTTGACATCATAAAAGGATGTGCGGTCTATAGCGTTTCAGGGCTGAACGCCTCCGATTACACGGTTAATGTAAAATATGTAAATGACCACTTCAATTCAACACCTGTTGTAAAAGAGTTCACAGTCAAAAAGGCCGATTTGAATGCAAGCGTCGATTTCAACCAAAGGCAATTCATCATAACGGTCGCAAATCTGGGAAATGCAACAGGCAACCTAACTTTGATAATTGATGGCGAAGAGCACTGCATAGCAATAAACAACTCACAGGTCATATTGAATAGGAATCTCACAAACGGAAACCATACTCTCCATGTCAGATATGCAGGAGACGACAATTACAACAGTTATGATTTAAGCACTTTCATTTATGTGAAGGAATTCTCAACAGACATAATCCTCTCAATCGATGACGGGGTTTACGGCGAAGAGCTAACAGCAGTCGCCAAGCTTGAAAAGGATGCGACAGGTTACATCCGATTTGAAGTAAACAACATCACGGAAGATGTGAAAATAGAAAACGGCGTTGCAGCATGGACATTCGGCAACATCAATGCCGGAAACTACACTCTCAAGGCCATTTACGGAGGAGATGATTTATACCTTGAATCAGACAATTCAACATCATTTGAGGTTTCAAAGGCAGATTCAAACATCAGGGTGTTTGTAAAAGAGGCAGTGCTGGATGAGAATATCAGAATCTATGCCAATTTGACGGATGGCGCTACAGGAAGTGTCCTCTTCAGCATGGAAGGATACTACTCACCAAGATACAAGAATGTCCGCAATTCACAATCACAATGGTACATATCACCATTGAATACCGGTTCATATAAGGTATTTGCATCATATATTGGTGATAACAACTTCAAGGCCTCTAATACAACCTATATATTAAACATTTATCAAAAAAGAGTAATTTTGGAGGTTAACATCGATGATGTAAGGGTCATTGACAGGGTTACTGTAAATGTCAAACTGACCAATGCAAGCGGAAATCCGCTAAACGGTGTTGTTAATCTGGAATTGAACTCCAATTCATATGAAATCAATGTTGAAAACGGCGAGGCCAGCATGGTCATAGGAAGGCTTCCTGCAGGCAACTATTCATATTCCGCAGCATTCGCCGGAAATGATGAGTACGCCAAAAGGTCTGTTGGCGGAAGCTTTGAGGTGAGGGATTCCCTTTTGAACGTCACAATTGCTGCAAACAATCTTACTAAATATTACAAAGGCAGCCAAAAGCTGACATTCACCGTAAAGGCATCAAACGGCAAGGCCGTATCAAATGCAGTGGTCTATGTAAAAATCAACGGCAAGGAATACAGCGTAAAAACAGACAGCAACGGAAAGGCATCGATGGACATCAACCTGAATCCAGGAAACTACACCGCCAAAATCATATTGAAAGAGGATGATTTCTACCACGAATCATCAGCGGAAGCATCACTGACAATCCTATCCACCGTTGAAGGAATCGACTTGGTGAAACTCTATGGCTCTTCAAACCAGTACTTTGCGATATTCTGTGATTCTGAGGGTAAGGTATTGTCAAATACCAAAGTCAAGTTCACAATAGGATCAAATTCATATACCGCAACAACCCTTCCGAATGGAATCGTAAGGCTGAACATCAATCTGAATGTTGGAAAGTATTCAATAACCGCAATCAATCCGAAAACAAAACAGAAGGCGGTAAACAGCATTTTCATTTTCAACTATCTTATGGAAAACAAGGACTTGACCCAATTGTACGGCGCCAAAAAGACCTATAGCGTACGCGCCTATGGGGACAATGGAAAGCCGGTAGGAAAAGGTGTTGTCGTCAAGATGAAAGTCAATGGAGTCACATACAAGGTGAAAACCGATAAGAATGGATATGCCAAACTGACAATTAACCTCAAACCTAAAAAGTACACAATAACCGCCGAATATAAGGGGTATAAGGTATCAAACAAAATCACTGTAAAGCCGCTTCTCTCCGCCAAAAACATATCCAAGAAGAAGTCCAAGACAACCAAGTTTTCAGCCAAGCTGGTAAACAGCAAGGGTAAAATCCAGAAAGGCAAAAAGGTCACCTTCAAAATCCATGGCAAAAAGTACACCGCCAAAACAAATAAGAAGGGAATAGCTACAGTTACCATCAAGACAACACTTAAGGTCGGAAAGCACAAGATCTATTCCAGCTACGGAAAATCAAAAATCACAAACACAATTACCATTAAGAGATAGAGGTTTTTTTCAAAACTTCTTTTAATTTTATTTTTTCATGTAGATTTCATAATTCCAAATTAGTTTTTTTCACCATGCTTTTTATTAAATGCAATATGTCTGCAATTATTTTAATTCTATTTTGCTGATTAATCAAAATAATGATTGATCTATTAAAGCATTCGATGGGAAAAATTTTATTAGTTTTTCAGTACAATCTATATTCATGATTTTCAAGATTCAAACAAAAGGCCATAAGAATGTAACCTCGCATCACAAATCCACTTTTGAAATAACAAAGGATGCCGAGATTGGCCCGACTGCCGACTGCATTATCGGAACGGATATGGACAAGTCAATGTTTGACTTTCCAGAGGATTTCAAAAAGAGTATTGCCAACTCAGATACCAAAATAACCGTTGTTCTTGACACAGAAAACGGCCATGATGAAATAACAGGTTGGGGTCATGAGGATTTGACTTTGACACATCCAACAGACATAGTCTGCAGAACCAGCGACTATACATGTTCCCGCACACTGATGATTAAGGCGGACAAGGCAGCAAGGGATCTTGACGGGAAACTTATTGAAGATTTAAAAAATGAAAAAATCATGGAAGTTACCATAAAATTAGGTGAAAAATAGTTACATTTATATAAGTTGAAACATATACTTTTTTATAACTACTTTTGTTTTTATGCGGGGGTGGTCGAGCGGTCAAAGGCGCTAGGTTGAGGGCCTAGTGGGTCAGTCCCTTCGCGGGTTCAAGTCCCGTCTCCCGCACTATTCATTTCAACTTTTTTTAAAATATTTAAGATATGATAATCAAATATATTTTACAGTCAGTAAAATTGAGGGATATCTTGATTAGAGATGTGATATTTGCATTAACAGTTTTAATTTTAATTTCCATATCCTGCGTTAGCGCAAGCGAGATTAATGAAACATCCAACATTACAGACAGTGTTGATGTATCCAGCTTTGAAGACCTGGCAGTGAAGGTAAATGACACTTTAGAAAACCAAACATTGACCTTGGACTGCGATTATGAATATCAAAACGGCTCAATAAAGGGTGTCGTAATATCAAAAGCGATGACAATTGATGGTGCAGGACACACTTTGGACGGTAAAAAACTGTCAAGAATGTTCAACGTTACAGCAGACAATGTCATTTTGAAAAACATAAGGTTCGTAAGCGGAAATGCACTTGGAAGCTATGAAAAAATATATGGCGGAGGTGCAATCTACTGGAGCGGGAACAATGGGATTGTCGAAAACTGCAGTTTTGAACACAATACCGGAAGCGGCATAGAAAACGACCCCTACGATAAGGAGGAAGAGACAGTCACAGAGGACGGCACGGTAATACATACCATAAGAATAAGGCCTATGGGATGCAAGATTAACGAAGGGGGAGCTGTCGTATGGGTTGGTGATAATGGAACAATATCAAAATGCAATTTCACAGCAAATGGCGTAGGATATCCTGACAGCGGCGGTGCAATCTGCTGGAGAGGAAACAACGGCAATGTTTTTGACTCTAATTTTTTCAAAAATTATGCATGGTGTGGCGCTGCAGTATGCTGGGTCGGAGATAATGGTACTATATCATCATCCAAATTCCTTAATGACGGAATTTCAGACCAGGGAATATTCTGGTTTGGCCAGAATGGTTTGATTAAAAATTCAATCCTGCTCGAATCAGCCGACAGAGGGGTGATTCATGAATCCGGCGCAACTTTGGATGCCAACAATAACTTTTGGGGAGATACTGCAGACAATCTCAACAGATCCATCAAACCGGGTCATGTGAAAAATTGGTTTGTTGCCAATATCACAGGCAATCAGGACTTTACAAAGGATTTTGACAATTTGGAAATTAAAAATGGTTCATTTTATCTATTCAGCAAATCAGATTTGCCGGTTGACAAATCAAAAATAAAGTCAAACGATTTGACAAAGTATTTTAAAAACTCCAAAAAATTTAAGGTGCGCGTTTACGGCAAAGACGGGAAATTGGCCGTTGGAAAATATGTCAAATTCGCGATAGCAGGACACACCTGTAAAATCAAGACAGACAAAAACGGCTATGCTTCATTGAAGGTTAATAAAAAGCCGGGAACATACACAGTTCAAATCTCCTACGGCAAACTCATGGTCAAAAATAGGATTGTTGTCAAATCAACCTTAAAAACCAAAAATGTAAGTAAGAAAGTCAAAAAATCCGGAAAGTTCACAGTCAAGGTCCTAAATTCAAAGGGCAAGGCATATTCAAAGCAGACTGTAAAGATTAAATTTAAAGGCAAAACCTATAATCTGAAAACAAATAAAAAGGGAATTGCCACTTTCAAGCTTTCCAAAAACTTGAAGGCGGGAAAATACACTATTAAAACAACCTGCAATGGCCTGACAAATTCAAATAAGATTACTGTTAAAAAATAACAAGTTGCAAAACGCATATTAAAAGCCACTTTCCTAAATCAATATAGAAAAATTTTGACATGGTGTGTCAAAATTTGCCGTTATTCCATTCTTAAGGCTATTTTTTCCAATTTAATAATCAATAATTTATTTATATGATTAAAATAAAAATCATATACAATTAAAATTTATTTTGGTGATAGATTATGAAAGCCGTAATTCCAGCAGCAGGTTTCGGAACAAGATTTTTGCCTGCTACTAAAGCACAACCTAAGGAAATGTTGCCTGTTTTTGACAAGCCTACAATCCAATATGTTATTGAAGAGGCTGTGGCTTCAGGCATTGATGATATTCTGATTGTTACCGGTAGAAACAAGAGGTCTATCGAAGATCACTTTGACAAATCTTTTGAACTTGAGCAGACCCTGCAAAGTGCAGGCAAGGATGACCGCTTAAAGCAGGTCCGTGACATCACTGATCTGGCGGATATCTGCTATGTAAGGCAAAAGGAACAGAAAGGCCTTGGAGATGCGATTTACTGCGCCAAAAAGCATGTCGGAGGAGATGCATTCGCCGTTCTTTTAGGTGATTCAATCACTAAGGGACCTGTTCCATGCACAAAGCAACTGATAGATGTCCATGAAAAGTACGGAGCTTCCGCAATATCCCTTGAAGCGGTTCCTAGAGAAAAGGTGGAAAGGTACGGTATCATTAAGGGGGATGAAGTTGAAGAGAATGTCTACAACATCACAAAGCTTGTTGAAAAGCCTTTGGCTCATCAGGCACCGTCCAACTTGGCAATTATGGGCCGTTATGTCCTCACACCAGATATCTTCGATAAAATCGATGAGACTGAACCTGGCGTTGGCGGGGAAATACAGCTGACCGATGCTCTTCAGAAGCTGGATTCAATTTACGGAGTCACATTTGAAGGCAAGACCTATGATATCGGAAACCGTTTGGAATGGCTCAAGACATCCATAGAGTTTGCAATGGATGATCCTGAATCCAAGAAATACCTGCTTGAATACATGAAACAGATTATTGATGGAGCATAATGCTCCCAATTCTTATTTTTACAGATTTTGATGCAATACAGATTAATTCCAAAAACCGGTGATGAAATATCCTCATTGGGTTTCGGTGCTATGAGATTGCCGTTGAAAAATGGTAAGATAGACAGGGATAAAGCCAAAAAACTTATTTTCCACGCCATTGACAATGGCGTTAACTTCATTGACACAGCTTATCTTTATGGAGACAGCGAAACGTTTTTAGGTGAGATTTTAACCGATGAGATAAGATCCAAAGTCAAGATATCAACCAAACTGCCGTCCATCAATGTCAGAAAGTATGAGGATATGGAAAATATCCTGGCAGAACAGTTAAACAGGCTGCAGATTGACTGCATTGATTATTATCTTATCCATGCCGTTGACTTTAAGACAATAAATCGCCTAATCAAGAGGGATTTGATCAAGTTCCTCGATAAGGCAAAAGCCGAAGGCAAAATCAGACATGCCGGATTTTCCTATCACGGACCCAAGGAAGAGTTTGAAAGCGTTGTCGACTCCTACGATTGGGATGCCGTGATGGTTCAGTACAATTACTTTGACGAGAATGTTCAGGCAAGCGTTGAGGGAATCGAATATGCCGCTTCAAAGGGTCTTGGCATTTTCATAATGGAGCCATTGAAAGGTGGAATCCTGGCCGGAAAAATGCCTGAGGAGGTCGAACAGGTCTTCAAAAAGGCAAATCCGAATAAGAGCAATGCGGATTGGGCATTGGAATGGGTTTTAAATAATAGAAATGTCACATGCATCCTGTCAGGAATGAACAGCATGGAACAGCTTGATGATAATTTGGCTGTTGCAGACAAAACCAACCCACTGTCAATGAGCTTTGAAGATATGGAAACCATCGAACTTGCAAAAAGGGTGATGAGAAATTCCTTGAAAATCAACTGTTCGACTTGCGGTTACTGCATGCCGTGCCCTCAGGGAGTCAACATCCCAGAATGCATGAAGATATACAATGAAAAGTACCTGTTCAATCATAAGGGGCTTGTCAACCAGTCATTGATTGATTATTACCAGTATGTCGGCGGAATCATGGGAAATGAAGGCAGTGCAGGTAAATGTAATGGCTGCGGCAAGTGCTTAAGGAAATGCCCTCAGAAATTGGATATCATCTCAGAGCTTAAGAAGGTAAAAAAGGAATTCGAATTTCCGGGAGTCAAGTATATCCTTGTCTTTGTCAGGCATGTCGGTTTTCCGCTTTACAGGCAGGTTGTCAAATTCCTGAATCGCTGATTTTCATTATTCCAGATTATATTCAACCAACCACATGGCCTTGCAATTTTTTCTGTTTTAAAAAATTGATGTAATCATATGGAATTTGCTAATCTATAAAATTAAATACTTTCAGAAATAGAATATTAGCAAAGGTGAAAAAATGAAACTTGAAGAATTATTGGCGCCATGCCCTAAATGCGGTTCACAAGATAAGGTGGCCAAAAGAAAGTTATTGGACAATCACAGGGCCCATGCGGAAATGGAAGCTGTGAAATGTTCCGAATGCGGCTACATTTTCTTTGTAAATGACGATATGGATGAAGATGAGAAAAAGAAATTATTAAGAGAATTAAACAAAGTTCACGGATAAAATGACATTTCATGTAATGATTATTCCAACCCTCAACTGTCCATCAAACTGCAAATACTGTTGGGGATCTGAAAACAAAAGGGAAATGATGGATATTGAGATAATTGACCAGATAATAACCTGGTTAGGTGATTTCAGAGATGATAATGTTCATTTCACTTTTCATGGCGGCGAGCCGCTCCTTGCGGGCTATGACTTTTATGAAAAGGCCTTGGAAAAGCTATCTCAATTGCCGAATCTGGACGGATTTTCCCTGCAGAGCAATATCTGGCTTTTAACCGAGGAGCTTATAGACCTGTTCATCAAGTATAACGTTGTTGTAAGCACAAGCATCGACGGGCCGAAGGAAATCAACGATTATCAAAGAGGTGAAGGCTACTTTGACAAGACCATGTCCAAATTCAGGTTGGCCAAGGACAAGGGATTGATAATCAACTTTGTTTTAACCGTTACAGACTATTCAAAAGACTTCTCTGATGAATTATATGACTTCTTCAAAAATGAAAAAATGAATCTCAAGATTCATGCGGCCCTTCCTTCATTGAGGGGAGACAATGCAGACCCTTGGGCGCTTGACCAGGAAGAGCACGGCAAGCTGCTTGTCGATTGGCTGGACAAGTACCTTTATGACTTGGACAAGTTCACCGTAATGGACTTGGACCATATCTGCAAAAGCGCACTCAGAAGAAGGGGAACCCTTTGCACATTCGCCGATTGCATTGGAACAACCCTTGCTGTAGGTTCTGACGGTTCCATTTATCCATGCTACAGATTTGTCGGAATGCCTGAGTATGTCCTGGGCAATGTCGCTGACAATCCAAGCTTTGATGAGCTGAAGACATCCGATGCATGGTCAAAGCTTATGGAGTTCAGGGAATATGTGGATGAAAACTGCAAAAAATGTCGATACGTAAAATATTGTGAAGGAGGATGTCCTTACAATGCGATTGTAGCATATCAGACTCCACAGGCAGTTGACCCGCAATGTACAGCATATAAAATGATATTTGGAGAGGTTTCAAAAAGAATGAATAAAGAATTTGCCCGTTCTGCATTTGGTATGGGCGGACCGGCTCCTAGAAAGGATGGCGAGCCATTCAGCATCATGGATTTGGCCATGAAACCTTAACTTTTTTTTATTTTATCTTTAATTTTGGAACATATTTTTTACTATTTTTTTCCCAGTAATACTGAGTATTTAAATGAATTCAAAAAATGTAATACTTTTATATACTTCTAATTATAAATAATAAATAGTAATACTGAGTATTTGAATGAACTCAAAAAAAGTAATACTTTTTGGCTGTTGGTAGTTACTGTTGTTGAATTTTTTGATGCGTTTCAGGATTGGGATAAACCATTAAAAAATTTTTGAGTAATACTGGGTATTTAAATGAATTTAAAAAAAGTAATACTTTGAGGTGTTTTAAGTGATTGATGAAATAACTGACTTCCTGTTTGGACTAAAGATGACAATCATTTCAGGAATATTTTTATTGATTGCAGTTATTTTTATGATTCTTGGAATTGACACTCCGATTTACTTAAATCCCGCATGGGGAACAGTAATCATCAGTGGAATTCCAATGCTGTTATTGGCTATGACAAGACTGATTCGTGAAAGATGGATTTCATCTGCGCTATTGATTGCAATTGCAATGGTTGCCTCACTGCTGATTGGTGAGATATTTGCGGCAGGTGAAGTGGCTTGGATCATGGCATTAGGTGCTCTTTTGGAAGACTGGACAGTGGAAAGGGCTAAAAAAGGTTTAAGAAATTTAATTAATTTAACTCCGCAAACCGGAAGAAGAATTGTAGATGGCAAAGAGGAAGTAGTTGCAGTCGATGAAATTAAAATCGGTGATACCTTAAGAATTCTTCCGGGTGAAAGCGTACCGGTAGATGGTGAAATTATTAGCGGTACTTCATCACTGGACCAGTCAATCATGACTGGTGAATCCTTGCCTATAGATAAGGGAATCGGCGATGAGGTATTCTGTGGAACCATGAACATGTATGGGGCTATTGACATTAAGGCAACAAGTCTGGGTGAAAACTCTTCACTTCAGAAATTGATTGACCTTGTTAAGGCAGCTGATGAAAAGCAGGCTCCAACACAAAGAATTGCTGATAAATGGGCTACATGGCTGGTTCCTGTTGCATTAATAATCGCAATTGCCGCATGGCTCATAACCGGCAATATTGAAAGAGGAGTAACAGTTCTGGTAGTATTCTGCCCATGTGCATTAATTTTGGCAACACCAACTGCAATTATGGCAGCTATCGGTCAGGCAACAAAATATGGAGTGCTTATCAAATCAGGTGAGGCGCTTGAAACATTGGGTGGCCTAAATACTTTGGTATTCGATAAAACAGGTACATTAACTTACGGTAATCTAGAAGTTTCTGATGTTATCTCTCTGAAAGAAGATTTATCTGAAATGGATTTGCTTAAGATTGTCGCATCATGTGAAAAATTAAGCGAACATCCATTGGCTAAAGCTATTGTAAACAATGCAAAAGAGCTTCAAATTGATATTGAAGAGCCAAGTGATTTCAAGATGTATCCAGGTAAAGGTGTCACATGTAAAAATTCTTATGGTCAAGTATATGCAGGAAACTCCAAATTCCTATCTGAAAATAATATTGATGTAAACATTGACACTTATATGGATAAGTTAAAACACGAGGGCAAAGCTTCAATCGTTGCCGCATTAAATGGTGAAGTCATTGGATTGATCGGATTATCTGACGTGATTCGTGAAGATTCCAAATCCATGATTGAAAACTTGCATGATTTGGGAACTGAAACCATATTGCTCACAGGAGATAACACGGAAACTGCTAATTACTTTGCATCTAAAGTAGGAATCGGAAAAGTTTATGGTAATTTGCTTCCGGAAGAAAAGCTTTCATGGATTGAAAAGCTAAAAAGTGAAGGCAAGAAAGTCTGTATGATTGGTGATGGGGTAAATGACGCTCCAGCACTTAAGACTGCCGATGTAAGTGTAGCAATGGGTTCTGTTGGAAGTGATGTGGCTATTGAAGCAGCAGACATTGCGCTTTTAGGTGACGATATAGGCAAAATCCCTTATCTTAAAAAGCTTTCTAATTCCACTTTATTTACAATCAAAGCAAATATTGCAATTTCAATGACAATCAATGCAGTAGCTATTGTCTGTTCTGTTTTAGGTCTGTTGAATCCTGTAACTGGAGCTATTGTTCACAATGCAGGATCATGTCTTGTCGTATTGAATGCGGCACTGCTCTATGACAGAAAATTCGATGATTCAATTAAGAAAATCGACACTGAAAATGTGGAGCATTCTCACTATCATTTCCACAATGACGGCGAGCACACCCATTCCCATGAAGGTGTTGAAATAATTGATGAAATCCGAACA
>JAUNXN010000026.1 GCA_030539795.1 Methanobrevibacter sp. | reverse complement strand
ATATTGATGTAAATATTGACACTCAATTAAACAAATTAAAAAATCAAGGAAAAGCTTCGATTGTCGTTGCATTAAACGATAATGTCATTGGGTTAATTGGATTATCTGATGTGATTCGTGAAGATTCTAAAAGCATGATTGAAAACTTGCATGATTTAGGTACAGAAACTATATTGCTCACTGGAGATAACACAGAAACTGCTAATTATTTTGCATCTAAAGTTGGAATAAGTAAAGTTTATGGAAATTTGCTTCCACAAGAAAAACTTTCATGGATTGAAAAACTCAAAAATGAAGGTAAAAAGGTCTGTATGATTGGAGATGGGGTAAATGATGCACCTGCACTTAAAACTGCAGATGTTAGTGTTGCAATGGGATCTGTTGGAAGTGATGTGGCCATTGAAGCTGCTGACATCGCACTTCTAGGAGATGATATTGGAAAGATTCCATATCTTAAAAAACTTTCAAATTCAACCTTATTTACAATTAAGGCAAATATAGCAATATCCATGACAATCAATGCAGTTGCAATTGTTTGTTCTCTCTTAGGTCTTCTAAATCCTGTGACTGGAGCAATTGTTCATAATGCCGGGTCTTGCCTGGTTGTTTTGAATGCGGCATTGTTATATGATAGAAAATTTGATGATACAATTAAAAAAATCGATACTGAAAATGTAGAGCACTCCCATTATCACTTCCACAACGATGGGGAACACACTCATTCCCATGAAGGTGTTAAGATAATTGATGAAATTATAACAGATAATGGGGTAAAACATATGCATGCCCACAAACATGCACTTTCAAGACAAAGTTGTGAAGCATATCACAACTAATTTTTTTCTTTTTTTCAATAATTTTATATATTTTTAAATCAATAAGTCTATTTTAGGTATTAATATGAATGAAAAAATAATTTTAGGACTTCCAAAGGGAAGTTTAAATAATGTGAAAAGAGGAAATACTTATCAGTTATTTGTTGATGCAGGTTATGAAGTCAAGGGATATGAACCTGGCGATGAGGCTTATGAAATTGAAATTTTAAATGATGATGACATTATTGCCTTTCTTACACGCCCGCAATCCACTCCTGTAGAACTGAACAGAGGAATAATTGATATTGCTATTGTTGGAGAAGATTGGATTAAGGAAGAGTCCGTTTTGAGAGAAACCAATACTGTTAAGATTGGGGATTTGGACTATGGAAAAACTAGATTGATAGTGGCCGTTCCTAAGGATTCCCCATATGACAATTTATCAGATCTGTTCAGAGCAAATAAGGACAGAAAAACTCCAATTTTATGTTTTACAGAATATCCTAATTTAACAAGAAAATTCATGATGGAAAACGAAGCATATCAGGAAATCTATGGTGATGCGGTGCCATTTGTCCAAGTTAGAGGTTTAACTCATGGGGACAATGAGATGGTTCAGGTCATCAACTCCGATGGTGCTACTGAAGTTTACATTGCAAAAGGCGCTGATTTGATTGTTGACAATACTCAAACCGGAAGCAGCCTGAAAAAGGCAGGCCTTAAGGAAATCGAAACAATTTTGCATTCATCAGCAGGCCTTTATGCAGGCGTAAGCTGTACTGGTGAAAAGCTCGACAAGGCAAAAATGATTTATGAGCAGCTATTGGGAGCAATAACCGCTAAAAAATACTTTGATGTTAAGTTCAATATTGCAAACTCTAAAATAGATGAAGTTTCCGCTTATCTAATTGAAAACAGGCTTTGTGCTGATGAACCTACCATTACTCCAGGGTCCGGCTTTTCACAGATTAATGTGCTGATTCCTAAGGCGAAATTCCCTGAAATGGTAGATGCCATCAAAGGATTTGATGCAACTTCAATTATCAGAAATGATTTAAAACAGCTTGTTGAATAATCATTTCTTCACATTTTTCTTTTTTCTAAACACTGTTCAAAACCACACATTAAACCATCATGATAAATCATTAATATTTATAAGGTATACTTGACATAAATAAATATATTAGATTAGTAGATGGGGATAAAACATGTTAACATCTGTTCAAAAAGAAATTTTACAAACTTTAATTAATTTATACCAATCTTCCGATGGTAAATCAATTAAGGGAGAAGACATTGCTGAGGTTATGGGAAGAAATCCAGGAACAATTCGTAACCAGATGCAATCATTAAGAAGTTTAGGTCTAGTAAAGGGTGTACCGGGACCTAGAGGAGGATATAAGCCAACAATTGAAGCTTATCATTCATTAAACATATCTGTCTCTGATGATGATTCCAAAGTGCCAATATATAAAAACGGCAAAAGGATTGAGGATATCTCAGTTGCAAGAATTGAATTTACAAGCGTTCCGCAGCCTGGCGAATGTGAAGCAGCAATAAAGGTTTTGGGAAGCATTAAGGACCTGAATTTGGGCGATA
Source organism: Methanobrevibacter sp. (assembly GCA_030539795.1). Classification (GTDB taxonomy): domain Archaea; phylum Methanobacteriota; class Methanobacteria; order Methanobacteriales; family Methanobacteriaceae; genus Methanocatella. The sequence goes on along the minus strand of JAUNXN010000026.1, from coordinate 14,146 downwards.
CCGTAAGCATAGGCCCTACACCAGTAAACAATTTAGGAATTATGGGCACTATCGTTGGCCGTGACGATATGGACAACATTCTCCTGGTTGATACCAAAACCATCAGAAGCATTCCAAAGCAAAGCGTTGGAGATATCGCAAGCAGAGATGTAATTTCATTTTCCATGGACTGCTCCGTTAAAGATGCCTCTAAAAAGTTAGCGGAAAACGATATTGATGGGGCTCCAGTCATAAAGGATGGAAAAGTTGTAGGAGTTTTCACATTGACTGATCTTGTCCGTGCTATTGCCGAGGATAAGGAAAATCTCACTGTTGGCGAGCTAATGTCAACAAATGTCGTGATTGTTAATGAGGATTTAAAGATAGCCAATGCAATTGAAGTCATGCTTAAAAAGTCAATTTCCAGATTGATTGTAGCTGACCATAATCAGGCTTTGCTTGGAATCGTAACAAGAACTGATTTAATTAACACAATTACTAATTTAGATCAATTCCCAATAATTACAAACTAATAAGTGATTTAATGAAAGTTAACCAAATTAATGTAGAAAGCAATATGAAAATATCTGATTTGGTCAATCAATTTGACGAATCTGGTGTTTTGGGTGCAGGTAGAGTTGCACGAGCATGTAATATATTAGCAGATATGATACAGGATGAGGATATGAGTGTCTTCATGAGTTTAGGCGGTCCGTTAATTCCTGGAGGAATGAGAAATATTGTAACTAAAATGATTAGGGAAGGCCATGTCGATTTGATTGTATCCAGCGGGGCCAATATTACCCATGACCTTGTTGAAGCCTTTGGAGGAGCTCATTATCGCCATGAAGGAAAAGATGATGAAGAGCTCAATGAAGAGGGAATAGGCCGTATTGCAGACATTAATGTTGGTTCTGATGATTTTACTATTTTCGAAACTGAAATCATAAAACTATTTGAAGAGATTGCTTCAAAAAAGAAGGTTGTTTCAATTCAGGAATTGTTATATGAAATAGGTCTTTTAGTTGAAGATGAAAACTCATTTGTAGCAACAGCTGCAAGAAATAATGTGCCGATATTTGCACCAGGACTCATTGATTCAATGATGGGCCTTCAATTGTGGATCTTTACCCAAGACCATGACTTTACAATTAGCGCTGTTGGAGACATGCCATATCTGTCAGATATTGTATTCGAATCCGAGAAAGTTGGTGCAATTCTTCTTGGAGGCGGCCTTACAAAGCATTATACTTTAGCATCTAACGTTATTAAAGGCGGTCTTGATGCAGCTATTCAAATTACAATGGACAGGCCTGAAGCAGGAAGTCTTGGAGGAGCGCCTTTAGAAGAGGCCAAATCCTGGGCAAAGGCAAGATGCGGATCCAGCCTTGCAAGTGTGGTCGGGGATGTTACGGTTATTTTCCCATTGATTTATGCGGCAGCATTAGATAAGATTAACAGTGATTAGATGAGTTACATTATTTTAGCTATTTTATTTTTACTTTCCGGATTTTTCATGAAGTATTCGGATGATCTATTTGATGTAAATGATGATTTAAATTTTGCAAGCGTTTTTGGTGTTTTATGTGCAATTACCTCAGCTGCAGCAACAGTATACAGTGTTGAAGCGGCCTATATTTTCATTGCCATTCTGATAGGCAATTTGATTGCTTTAAAAGTTGATGGAATGCATCATATCCTTACATTACTCCTATTTGTTCTTATATGCCTTTTGTTCGGAGTTCCCGAATTGAGCCTGGTTGTCTTATTGATTTGTATTTTAGCGGCTCTTGGCGATGAGGTCGGCCATGAGTTAATCTCAAAATTCACTGATAATCAATTTTTAAATTTATTCTTTGAATATAGATGTGTAATGAAGGTTGTGATTTTACTTTTAGCCGTTTGTGGTGTATTTAGCTTTTGGATATTTTTATGCTTCATTTCATTTGAAATAGCTTATGAAATTGCAGGAATTGTTTTTGAAAAATTTAATTAAAAAAAAGAAGTTAAAAAGGAATTTAAAATTCCTTTTATTTTGTTTATTCTTGTTCTACGCCCATTTTAGCTGCTACTCTAGCAATGATTACAGTAACGATTACTGCAATTATGGTTACGATAATAGCGTAGGTTAATAAACTAGGAATAGCGTCTCCAGTACCTACAAAGGATTCAATTAATGTTTGGATTGCACTGTTCCATGCTTCACCAGCTACAAATGCGAATGCAGTTGTAATTAATGCTAAGATGGTTTCCATAATTAATTTTGTTACTTCGTTTGCCATACGTTTTCACCCCATTAAAAATTTATTTGTTCCCAGATTATAAGAACAATTTTATTTTTATTTTTTTTAATTAAAATAGTTTACTTTCATTTCAGTGATTGGATTAAATTTTCACAAGCAATTTTAGGATTATCCGCTTCGTATATGCTTCTTCCGACAATAATGGCATTGGAGTATTCAAGTGTTTTTTTACCGTCACCGCCTTGCTTGCCAACTCCAGGAGAGATTATAAAAGCATTATCCCCGACAATATCTCTTATAATTGATAATCTGTCAAGTCTGGTTGCAGGTGCAACATAGTTTGTGATTCCCATATCCACGCCCATCTCAGCGATTTTCTCCGCATCCTTCTGTAAGAACATTTTAGCTCCGGGATGGGACATTTCGGTTAGCAGGAATACTTCTTTTCCATGATTGTTGGCCATGTCGAGGCAAGCCTGCACGCTGTCTGATCCTACAAATCCGTGGCATATTATTGCATCTGCGCCGGCTTTGAATGTTTCATCGCATATTTTTGAGTTTGTCGCATCAATGTCGGCTACTTTAAAGTCGCATATCACCTTGAATCCAAATTTGTCTTTTAGTCTGTTGATTATTCCAAGACCTTCTGCAAGTGCTAGGGGATAGCCTATTTTTATTGTGTCGATGTAGTCCTTGATTGAGTCACAAATTTCAATAGCTTCACTTTCGCTCATCACGTCAAGTGCCAAAATTAAACTGTTTTTTATTTTCATTGTATCCACTTTCTTATTTTTTTCATTAAAATTATTAGGTTTGCCTAAATTTTGTTTGGAGTATTACTAATAATCTTTATATATAATAAGGTATATATTTATATTATCAATAAAACTTTATAAAATTTTAAATATAATTAAGTTTTTATTGAGTATTTTATCAATTTATTTTGATAGGTTATTTGGAGGAAATTATTTATGCATATTATGGAAGGATATTTACCATTAACATGGTGTATTGTATGGTTCGTCATATCATTCATCATCGTTGCATTTGGTATTTATCAAATTAAAAAAATCGTAGATGAAACCCCTGAATCCAAAGCATTACTTGCTGTAAGTGGAGCATTCATGTTCATCTTATCATCTTTAAAATTACCTTCTGTTACTGGAAGTTGTTCTCACCCTTGTGGTAACGGATTAGGTGCAGCATTATTCGGCCCTGCTGTAACTGCTGTACTCGCAACTATTGTACTTATTTTCCAAGCTTTATTACTCGCACACGGTGGATTAACCACTTTAGGTGCTAACATTTTCTCAATGGGTATTGTAGGCCCATTCATCGCTTGGTTAGTATACAAAGGATGTCTTAAAGCTAATATTTCATCAACCATTGCAATCTTCTTTGCAGCATTCTTAGGTGACTTATTAACTTACGTAGCTACTTCATTCCAATTAGCATTTGCATTCCCTGCTCCTAGTTTTGGTGCAGCATTAACTGCTTTCTTAACTATTTTCGCAGTTACTCAAGTGCCATTAGCTATTGGTGAAGGTATCTTAACAGTAATTATCTGGGACAGATTAAAAGCATACAAACCAAAATTATTAGATAAACTAGGTGCATTAGCTCCTAATGAAGCATAAGGTGATTATAATGAAAACATCAACATTAATTATTTTAGCAGTTGTTTGTATTGTGATATTTATCGCACCATTAGTAATGTTCAGTGGTCATGGAGAAGATGACGGATACTTTGGTGGATCAGACGATGCCGCTAGTGAACAAATTGAAGCATCAAATTATGAACCATGGTTTTCATCAATATGGGAACCACCTAGTGGTGAAATAGAAAGTTTATTATTTGCTCTTCAAGCAGCTATAGGAGCAATCATTATTGGTTACTTCTTCGGTTACTGGAGAGGACAAGGTAAAGAAGAATAAATCTTCTTTATTATTTTTTCTTTTTTTAGAGATTAAGTGATTTTATGAAATTTGATATGGATTATATTGCGCATCATAATGCTTTAACAGAAACAAATCCTTATTTTAAATTGTTTTTGACAATAATTATATTAATTGTTACATTAGCACTAGATAATCTATATTTTGACGTATTTGTCTTTATTGTAATGTCTATTGTCATATTGGCCATTGCTAAAATCAACTATAAATCTTATTTGAAATTCTTATCACTTCCAATGGCATTTCTTGTGATAACTTGTTTCTTTTTAATGTTCTTCTTTGGAAAAGGGGATGTTATTTATGAAACTGGAATATGGGGTATTGTAGTAACTACAGATTCTTGGCATTATGCAGTATATACATTTATGCGTTTAATGGGATGTTTGCCTTGTTTAGGTTTTCTAGCTCTTACTACACCTATTGCAAAAATTTTAAATTGTTTAAGGACTTTGAAAGTTCCTAAAATATTAATTGAAATTGCCCTTTTGATGTATAACACCATTTTCATATTTTTAAATGAAATTGATACAATGCAAAAAGCACAGGAAACAAGACTTGGATATCATTCATATTGGTCTTCATTTAAATCTTTAGGTGCTCTTGTAAGTACAATATTTTTAAGGTCCCTTGATAAAAGTGAAACATTGCAATTTGCTTTAGATTCAAGAGGCTATTCTGGTGACCTTCCAGTTTACGAACCAAGAAAAAAGGAGAATTAAAATGTTAGAGGTAAAAAATATTAAATATTCCTATAATGCTGAATATCAAGCACTTAAAGGAGTCAGCTTAAAAGTTGAAAAGGGTGAAATGGTTGCTCTTTTAGGTAAAAACGGTGCTGGTAAGTCAACATTGTTTCTTCAGTTAAATGGTATTTACAGACCTGATGAAGGACAAGTTTTCATTGATGGTGAAGAATTAAAATATGATAAGAAATCTTTACTTAAATTCAGACAAAAAGTTGGAATTGTATTCCAAAACCCGGATGATCAAATATTTGCACCAACAGTTGAAGAGGATGTTGCTTTTGGCCCTTTAAACTTAGGTTTATCTATGGAAGAAGTTCAGGACAGGGTTGAAGAGGCTTTAGCCCGTGTTGGAATGAGCGGATTTGAGAAAAAGGCTCCTCATCATTTAAGTGGAGGTCAAAAGAAAAGAGTTGCTATTGCAGGAATTCTTGCAATGAAGCCGGAAATAATGGTTTTGGATGAACCTACTGCAGGCCTTGACCCGCAGGGAGTAATTGATTTATCAATATTGTTAAGGGAGCTAAATGATGAAGGAATTACAATCATAATTTCAACACACGAAGTTGATTTGGTTCCGAATTATGCGAAAAAAGTCTTTGTTTTAGTTGATGGTCTTTTGATTGCTGAAGGCACTCCTAAGGAGATTTTTGCAAAACCTGAGATATTGGAACAAGCTAACCTAAAAGTCCCAATCGTTACAGATTTATTCCAACAGCTTGAACGTGAAGGCTTTGATATGCAAGGGGACTATCCGTTAACAATTGATGAAGCTAAGGATAAGTTTTTGGAATTGTTAAACAAAAACTAATTTTTTTTTAATTCAAAAATTTTTCATAAATTTATAACTCAAAGTATTACTCGTAGTAATAATTCATAATACTTTTTTTATAATTAATTAAACATTTATATTAATAGAAACATATTTTTTTTATAAGGTGAATTAAATGAGAATTGGAATATGTGATACAACTTTTGCTCGATTTGATATGGCCGCCGCAGCTATTGACGAGCTTAAAAATAATGCTTATGATTTAAAAATCATCAGACAAACAGTTCCTGGCGTAAAAGATTTGCCTGTAACTGCAAAGATTCTCATTGAAGAGGAAAACTGTGATATTGTAATGGCGCTTGGAATGCCTGGACCTATGGAAAAGGATAAGATGTGTGCACACGAAGCATCAACCGGTTTAATCAATGCACAGCTCATGACAAACACCCATATCCTGGAAGTATTTGTCCATGAGGATGAGGAAGAAGATCCGGTCGAGCTTGCAAAGCTTGCAGAAAACAGGGCACGAGAACATGCGCAAAATTTAATTAAGATGATGTATCACAGAAAAGCAATGAGAAAAGAAGCGGGCATGGGAATGCGTGAAGGAAAAGAAGATGCAGGACCATTATAAAAAGGTGTAAAATGGGAATTGAAATCAGCAAGGAAGACAAGGATGCAACATATGTTGTTCTTCCGGCATATAATGAAGCTACAAGAATCCAACCGGTTATTGAGGAAATAGCTGAAAAGGGATACAATATGGTCATTGTCAATGACGGCTCATCAGACAATACTTTGGATGTTGTCCTGGAATCCAAAAGGAAGTATCCTGACCAGATTCATATTTTTTCTTTAACTATCAATCGTGGAGTGGGCATTGCAACCCAAACTGGTTTTGATGCGGTTTTAAGGTTCAATCCAAAATATGTTGTCAGTATGGATTCCGATGGTCAGCATTCAGTGGATGATTTGGATAATGTGCTCGAGCCGTTGGTTACAGGCAGGGCCAAGGCAGTGATAGGCGTAAGGCCGTTCAAGGACATGCCGTTCAGCAGAGGTTTTGCAAATGCAGTCATGAACCTTCTAACAAAAATATTCTACAAGGTTGATGTGAGCGATTCACAGACTGGTTTTAGGGCAATTACAATCGATGCATTAAAACAGATTACAATCAACGCCAGAGGATATCTTATCTCCTCCGAATTCATACGTGAGGTCAATGATAAAAACATTCCTTTTGAAGAGGTTCCTATTAAAACAATCTACACTCCCGAAACCCAGGCAAAGGGAACCAATGTGAATGAAGCAATTAAGATATTGTTCCAAATGATCAGACATCAATTTTAAAGGTGATTAAATGTTATTATATTCCATCATATTTCCAATAATATCAATTATAGCTATTGTGTGGTTTTTATTCAGATATTTAAATCAGAAACAGTCCTTGCTTACAGTTATTTTGTGGGCTATTTTCTGGATAATTGTTAGTTTATTTGCGATTTTCCCAAATTTCAGTAATGCTTTTGCTAAACTCTTCGGTATAACCCGTGGTTTGGACTTCATCATTATTTTAGTCTTTGCCGTTTTAGTTTATACAATATTTAAATTGTATAACAGAGTCGATAAGCTCCAGGATGACGTAAACACTTTAGTGAAGGAAATTGCCTTAAAAAATGAAATAACTCTTGAAGATGAAGAGGAATAATTTATGTTATATTTTAGAGGATGCACTGCACGTGAAAAGCTAACAAGCATTCAGGAAGCGACGGAAAAATTATTGCAGCTAGCTGATGTTGACTACCATGTTTTGGAAGATGAAAAATGTTGTGGGTCCGTTTTGCTTAGGACTGGTTTTTTAAAGGAAGCTCAGGAGCAGATTGAAAAGAATACAGAAATTCTTAAAGGTGAAACAGTCATAACTTCATGTGCAGGCTGTTACAAGACATTGAAAGAGGATTATGACGGATTGGATGTAATCCATATCTCCCAATTGCTGAATCAGCTGATTAATGAAGGCAAACTAGACGTGTCTAAAACAGATTTGAATGTCACATATCATGATTCTTGCCACTTGGGTCGCCATTGCGATGAATTTGATGAACCTCGTGAAGTAATTAACTCTGTCGCCAATTTGATTGAAATGGAAAATGTTCGTGAAAACAGCCTATGCTGCGGTGCAGGTGGAGGAGTAAAGTCAGCCTATCCGCAAATTGCTTCGCAGATGGGAAAATCAAGGATTGAGCAGGCAAAGGAGACAGGCTGTGAAACATTGGTGACACCATGCCCGTTCTGCAAGCTTAATCTGGAAAATGATGATTTGGAAGTTCTTGACCTGACTGAATTTTTAGTGAAATATGGTGATTTTGATGAAGGATAGCGAACTTGAAACAATGAGAAAATCTTTCAGCACTGTTAAGAAAAGATCAAACTCAATTAAGGAATCACCTTCCACTAAAAGGCTGATTGAAAGGGTCCGTGAAGTCAAGAAATACTCAATTGAAAACAATGATGAGCTGATAGGCCAGGCTTCAGATTCATTTAAGCGAAATGACGTTGATTTTATGCTTGCTAAAAATTCCAAGGATGCTTTAAAGATAATCGATGATTTGTTGTTGGAATTTGATTGCAGTACCATTGCAAAAGCCAAATCGAATACCTTAGGTGAAATCAATCTTAAGAAACATTTGGAAGATAAAGGTATTGATGTTGTTGAAACCGATTTGGGAGACCGTATTTTACAGCTCAAAAAGACAGACAACAAACCTGTTCATCCAACAGGTCCGGCTTCACATTTGAATGTTTCAGACATTACCGATATAGTAAATGAATCATTGGGCGTAAATGTAAATCCCGAACCAAGGGAAATTATGGAAGCCGTCAGAAGTGATGTGCTAAAACGCATAGAAAGTGCAAATGTAGGTATAAGTGGAGCCAACGCAATTGCATCCGAAGAGGGGTCCCTTGTAATGGTGCACAATGAGGGCAATATTTCCATAGTTTCACTGAAGGATTTGCATATAATCGTGGCCGGAATTGAAAAAATCGTACCGACATTGGAGGACGCAATCTCCGTTTCAAAACTCGAGACAATCTTTGCAACAGGAAGCTATGTGACATCATATATGAACGTTATATCCGGACCGTCAAAGACTGCGGATATCGAGAAAAAACTCTTGAAGAACATGTACGGCGCTGAAAGGGTAGTGGTGATCCTGTTAGATAATGGAAGAAGCAAGGCAACACCAGAATGCCTTTATTGCATCGGTTGCGGAAATTGTGTTGTGCACTGTCCGGTATATAATGCAGTCGGCAATGAGTTCGGATTCAACAATTATTTGGGCGGACGTGGAGTTGCAATGTCAAAATTCATTGAAGATGACGAGGCATGCTACAACTCAGGTCTCTATATGTGTACCTTATGCGGTTTATGCACCTTAAATTGTCCATTAGCCATTCCAACCAATGAAATTATTGAGAACATGAGAAAATTATCCGCTGATGCAGGTTTCTATCCGAAAGCACATGGAATAATAAAAGAAAATATTTCTCAAAACGATTCACCATATTAATTTTTTTATTCATTATTTTTTTTAAAAAACCAATAATATTATAAATAATAAAGAAGTAATATTATTATATTATAATATAATATTGGAGGAAATATATGCTTCTATTAATAAGTCCTATAAATCGTGAAGAAGCTCTCGAATCTATTGAAGGTGGAGCAGATATTGTTGATGTGAAAAATCCTAAAGAAGGTTCTTTAGGAGCAAATTTCCCTTGGGTAATCAAAGAAATCAGGGAATTGACTCCTGAAGACAAGCTCGTAAGTGCTACTTTAGGTGATGTGCCTTACAAACCAGGTACAGTTTCTCTTGCAGCAATGGGCGCTCACGTTTCCGGAGCAGACTATATTAAAGTTGGATTATACGGAACAAAAGACCATGACGAAGCTGTTGAAGTCATGGAAAATGTTGTTAAAACTGTAAAAGATGTTAGTGAAGATACAATTATTGTAGCTGCAGGATATGCAGACGCTCACCGTGTAGGTGCGGTAGGTCCTATGGAAATACCAAAAGTTGCTAAAGATGCAGGATGCGACCTTGCAATGCTTGATACTGCAGTTAAAGACGGTCATACATTATTTGATTACTTGGATATTGACCAATTAAAAGAATTTGTTGAAGAAGCTCACGGTTACGGTTTGCTGACCGCACTTGCAGGATCCGTTAAAAAAGATCAATTGAAACCATTGCATGACATTGGATGTGATGTTGTCGGTATCAGAGGAGCTGCATGTGTTGGCGGTGACAGAAATACTGGTAAAATACACCACACTGCCGTAGCAGAGCTTAAAGAATTATTAGATTCATTCTGATTAGGTGTTATTTATGTCATACTCAAAAAAAGTTCAAGAAGCAAGAATGTCTTTCACTTTTGATGATTTTCTTTTAACTCCAAATGCAAGTTACGTTGAGCCTAAAGACATTGATACTAAAATTGAATTAGGCAAAGGAATTAAATTGAATATTCCTGTATTAAGTGCAGCAATGGATACTGTAACTGAAGCGGATCTTGCAATCGCAATGGCGCAACAGGGTGGTATTGGAGTACTTCACAGAAATCTCTCACTCGAAAGGCAAGTTGAAGAAGTTATAAAAGTAAAAAATGCTGAAGATTTAACAATTCGCGATGTCATAACAATTTCTCCAGATTCTACTGTTGGAGAAGCAGAAGATTTAATGCGCAATGAACTTATCAGCGGTTTGCCAGTTGTTGATGGTGATAAAATCATGGGTATCATCTCAAAAAGGGATATCAGGCCTGTTTTAAATTCTGAACCATCCACAAAAATCAAAGATATAATGACTTCAGATGTAGTTACTGTTGAGGAAGGAGTTTCCGCTGAAGATGCGTTAAACGTCGCTTATGAAAATAAGGTTGAAAGGCTTCCTGTCGTTAAGGACGGCAAATTGGTCGGAATCATAACCATTAAGGATATTTTAAACCAAACTCAATATCCGAATGCTGCCCGTGATAAAAATGGGGACTTTTTGGTTGCAGCGGCATGCGGTCCGTTCGATTTGGACAGGGCAATGGCACTTGACCAAGCGGGTGCGGACATCATTTCAATCGACTGTGCTCATGCTCACAATATGAATGTAGTTAAATTTACCGAAACCATCAAGGACAATATCGATGCTGAATTGTGTGTAGGTAACATTGCAACTGCAGAGGCTGCTGAAGACTTGATTTCAATGGGTGTAGATGCACTTAAAGTGGGAATCGGTCCTGGTTCAATGTGTACTACCCGTATTGTAGCTGGTGTGGGTGTGCCTCAATTGACAGCCATTTCTGATGTTGCTGATGCAGCTCGTGATTCAGGCGTTCCGGTTATTGCAGATGGTGGTATCAGATACTCCGGTGATGTTGCCAAAGCTATCGGTGCCGGTGCAGATGCAGTAATGCTCGGTAACTTACTTGCAGCTTCCCTTGAAGCTCCTGGTGACATTGTTGTCATGAACGGTAAGCAATATAAGAAATACCGTGGAATGGGATCTATGGGTGCGATGACCAGCGAGTTTGACGGTGGAGCAGACAGATACTTCCAAGGTCAAAAAAGTAAAATGAACCACACAAAATATGTTCCTGAAGGAATTGAAGGTGCCGTACCATACAGAGGAACTATCGAAGAAATTCTATTCCAATTGGTCGGCGGATTAAAATCCTCTATGGGATACTGTGGTGCTGAAAATATTGCTGCAATGAAAGAAAAAGCAAAATTCGTTAGAATTACAAGCAGTGGAATTAAAGAATCCCACCCTCATGACTTGTTAATTACTAATGAAAGTCCTAATTATCCAACTCTTGAATAATTGGGATTAATCAATATTTTTTGATGGGAAGCAGAATAGAGCATATTGATTTATAGGAAATTGAATTTTTCTCATCAAAATTTTTATATTTTATATTAATATAGGTGTTTTTTCTTAAAATCACTTATTTTAAGCAAACCTTTAAATATTAGTATATTCAATATTATTACATTAGATAATTTTATGATTATTTTAGATAATCAATTGATTTACATTTAATTAAATTTTATTGTTAATGGAGAGAATATAAATGGCAAGAACTAAAAAAGTGGGTATTACAGGAAGGTTCGGTGCAAGATACGGAAGAAAAGCTAAAAGATCTGTAAAGATTATTGAAGAAAACATGAAAAAAGATCATGTTTGTCCTAAATGCGCTAGACCTTACGTTAAAAGACAAGCTGCTGGAATTTGGAAATGCAGAAAATGTGGTGCAGTATTTACCGGTGGAGCATACGTTCCACAAACTCCTATGGCAAAATCTGCAGCACGTAGTATCAGATACATCAAAGTGGAGGAATAGGCCTTGTATAGGTGTCCACGTTGTGGAGCAGAAGTAGACCATAAAAGCTACATGGAAAATAAATGTCCTAAATGCAGATATAGGATTTTATTTAAAAATGTTCCAGAAACTACTAGAATCATAAAAGCAAGATAATTTTATCTGCTTTTACTAAATTTTTTTACTATTTTTGATTTAAATGTTAATTTCAACTTCTAGAAAACCTTCTCAAAAAACTAGAAAGTTTTGTAAGAATTTGGCGCATGCAACTGGTTCTACCTCAGTAAACAGGGGTAAAATGAATATGCGTGAACTTTTGCTCAAAGCTTTGGAAGTTGATGAGTATAATTTAGCTATTGTAAATGAGATTAAGGGAAATCCAAGCAGGATCTCTTTTTATTCCAATAGGGGAGAATTGCTTCTGACACTTCTCATCGGAGCGTCCGAAGAAAATGAGAAGATGAATATAGCCCCGTCCCAATTGAAAATAGTATCTGAAGTGGACCAGCTCAATGTCCTAAAGGACATTCTGGATATGGATTTGGTAGTTGAAGCAAAGGAAAATTGCATATTGATTTCTGAAAGCGAAGATTCAGTGGCTAAGATTAATTTCATTAACAAGTTTGGAGACAAAATCAAGTTCCAGATTAATGTTAAAAAGGTCTTAGAGGTTTCAAATGATTGATGAAAGTCCTCTTGAGAGAGTGAAAAGCAATATAGCTATTGAATTCGACAATGCCGAACAGGCAAGGATAATTTATGATTCCATTCTTTTGGAATTTGATACCGCTCCCGATTTCAGGTCATCCATGACCATTGACTTGGACGGGTCTGACATCATAATCAATATCGATGCGGAAGATTCCACATCATTCAGGGCTTCCGTAAACTCAGCAATCAAGTGGATCAAACTGGCATTAGAAATAAATAACTTGACAAATTAATGTTTATATAATTATAAAAAAGGTGATAATATGGAGATTCCTGAAAACATTCAAGAACAATTAAATCAATTTCAACAATTACAACAACAAGCTCAAGCTGTAGGCATGCAAGTTCAAAATGTTGAAATTCAAATTCAAGAAACTGAAAAAGCATTAGAAGAACTCAAAAAAACTGATAGTTCTACTGAAGTATTCAAACAAGCTGGTACTTTACTTATTAAAGTGGACTACGATGATGCTTTAGCTGACATGGAAGACAAATTGGAAACCCTTGAATTAAGAAAACAAACCATGTCCCGTCAAGAAGAAAGAGTAATGAAAAAACTCGAAGAGATGCAAGCTACCATTCAAGCTGCAATGCAAGGTATGGGCCAATAGGCTTTATACTTTTATTTTTTTCTTTTTTTAGATAACATGTCAAAACTCAAATTGCTATCCCAGGATGATTTGGCAACTATTTCTGATGATTTTGGTGAAATTCTAGAACGTGAAGTTTCAAAAGCTTTGCCCGCCAAGGAAATCGAAGATCTTGATTTGGATATAGTTCTCAATTATGAAGACAATCAATTGGATGTCGATGTTGATGTTGGTGTTTTATTCGACGAATTATCTGAAATCAGCAAGGAACAAATTTCCAATGCCATTGATGAGGCATATTTGAAGTTTGATTCTTATATTGATGATAATTTCAGAGAATAATTATTTTTTTTCAATCATTGAGTATTACTTTTTATATTTTTTATATTAATAAAGATAATACTTTTTAATAAAAAAGTATTTATATAACAAAGTAAATACTATTATGTAGAGTTTGAAGTAAGTCAAATAGCTTAGCATATTTTAGAACAAAACACATAATACTATCTTTCAAATTTCCCTCTTCTGCTACTTCAAACTTTTTACTTTATTTTTCTCAATTGAACTTTATCAAACAAATTTTATTATTTTTTAGCCATTCTAAAGTCTTTAAAATGTAGTGTTTTACAATTTTTATTTTTATGTTTATTTTTGTTAATGAATTATTAGAAATAATTGATTATTGTTTAAATTATTCTAAAATTCTTAAAAATTATTTATTCAAGTTTACTTTAATTTTTCTAAATTATAGTAACATTTATATACTATGCAAAT
>JAUNXN010000112.1 GCA_030539795.1 Methanobrevibacter sp. | reverse complement strand
CGAAGTCTGGATAAGAAACCGCCTTTTTTCTCTTCTTCAACAGGCTCTTCAACAACTTCCTCTTCTACTGTCTCTTCACTTTCCTCTTCAACAGGCTCTTCAACAACTTCATCTTCAGTTGTCTCTTCAGCTTCAGGAAGCAAGTTTGATTCGTCCTCTTCCTCTTTTTCTTCCTTCTTTTTCCTACCAAATGAAAAGAAGGAAAAACGAGTACCAGATTCCTCTTGAAGATTGTCTTCTTTTTCAGCTTCTTCAATAAGCTCTTCTTCTAATTTTTCACTTGTACGTGAAAACTTCTTTTTCAATGATTCAAACAAAATTAACCCAACCTTTTAGTTTAGTTAAAAATTCAATATATTGTTAATTATGTTTTTAATCTTATATAAAAAAAAGGAAAATTCGGCTAAAAATAGCTTATTTGCAATGAAAAAATAATTTTTAAAATTTTAAAAAAATAAAAAAAGGAAAAAATTGTAAAGCATCTAACCCATTTGGGTCATGTTGCCTTGAGCCGCAGCTGCAATTTGCTCAGCTTGAGCCTGAAGACTGCCTACAATGTCAGTGCATTGTTGCAAGTTAGCCAACATTTTGTCTAAGCTATCTTTCAAGTCTTCTTTTTGCCCTTCCAAGATTTCGCGAGCGCCGTCAGCATCTTTCTTAACAGCAAGGCCTGAACCAATACTTACAATAATTTCATCAGTACTTTTAAGTTCTCCTTTAATGAATGATCCTGCACCTACAGGTACGAATGCTTCAACAGACTCTTTGCCTTCTATATCATCTAAAGTAGCAAATAAAGCATCCACTTCAGCCATTGAAGCTTGAATCATCTCAATTTGCTGTTTGATTAATTCGGCTTGTTGCCTGTATGCATTCATTTCACTAAGAAGACTGTTTAATCTTTGCTGATCTTCCATATTTACACCTTCGACGTGTTTAAATAATTTCTTTTACAATTGGGTCTAAAACATCTTCAGGAGCAATTTCTTCGATTTCAGCAATAGAAATTTGATTCCTGTTAATACCATGTTTACTTCCGAAACGTTCGTAGATTTTCTCTTCGATTTCAGCTTCACAAGTAGCTTTGTATTCTTTAGTAAACTTGTGGTATTCATCGCCCATTACAAAAGTACCTTTAACTCTGTAAATTTTTGTTATCATATAAAATCCCTCAAGATTAATTAATTAAAAATCATCATCCAAAAAGCCTAACGCTTCTTCAACTCTAGCCATTTCAGGACCGGTACTATCTTTAGCAACAATTGCACCATTTGAATTTGCAATGGAACAAGCACCGACTAAAGTAATACCTCTTCCAACAGTACCAATATCCCCTTCTACACCAAATACTTCTTGAGCAAACTTAATTTCAGATTGAACAGCTTTTGAACTTATTAAAAATCCTTTATTTGTAACCTGAATCAATGAACCGATAATGTCGCTTCCGACCATGGAAGTCGCTTCAACGTTCACGTCTAAAGTCTCTTCAATAACGTGGATTGCTTCATCAGATAAGAATGGGCTTACGATAGCTCCCTTGTCGTTTGCCGCAATGATATTTCCCAATGCGGTATAGCGGCCGGGAACGGTAGCTACATTAATACCTAATTCTTCAAACTGTTTAACTTCTCTATCTAAAACATGTGGGGAAACAACCATTCCATTTGAATTAGCTACAGCTAAAGATCCGATAAGGCTACTTCCAGAAATAGAAGATTTAACTATGTCAACATCTAATGTTTCCTTAATGATATCGGCCTTTTCATTCAAAAGGTTATAAGGAACAATAGCTAAGTCATCTGTTGCAAGGATAAATACTCCTACATTCGGATTTCCTACAATATCTACTCTTTTTAACATATTGTTACCTCACATTACTCGAAGCATGGTAGCGAACAAAACTATTCTGCTAAAGTAGCTGTTACAATACCATCATCATCTTTAACTGCTTTTACGGTAATTTTAGAAGGTATTTTTTGAATACCTCTTTCCCAAATAGCATGATTGATAGATTCATCAATTTTTACTTCTTCAGCTTTCATGTGTTTGGTTAAGAAGTTTTGTACTTCTCTGATAGCTCTAGGAGCTCTGATGGTCCTTTTGACCTTTTTTACATTTCTAAGTGGAATTGTGTAAACTCTTTCCATAATAACCCCTCATTATAATTTAAGACTGTTTCTTCTCCAATGTCTAGGTTTTGGTCTGTATCTAAGTTTACGGTTAGTTTTAGCATAAGCCCAGATTGGAATTCTCCTATTTTGTTTGTTTGCTTTTGCCATTCTTAATTTTTTAGCTAATGGTTTATTTCTACTCATTTTCTCACCTGTAATACATGTAATAATTATTTTTTATATCCGATAACACGAGTTTGATAATGCTCCGGGAATATGTCTAGAGAATTTCCTCCTTTCTCATCGATTAAAGTCCTGATTTCAACCTCAAAATCCGAACTGTTGTCCCTGTTTGACTTTTCATGTGAAATTTCAAACAGGTTTGAAGTTATCAGCTTTACGGATTTGTGTCCGAAGCTGTCAAGGTTGATGTATTGAACATCTTTCCTATCTTCAAGACTTCTTATTTGATTGATATTCAGTTTTGGAGTCCTGTCGTCTCTTCTTGTCCCATCAGCAATAATATCATAATCATCTGCTATTCTTTCAATGGTTTGTGCATGAATGAACTTGATTCCATCATTCGGAAACCCGTCGTCCATAATCATGTCGCAGGTTTTATCCAGGATGTCGTAATCCATTTCCAATACATTGTGTTTGAAGCCTAACGCTTCAGCAGATTTGCCGGCCGGTACATACGAATCGTAAACGCCGAAGTTTGCAGTGCATAGTTCAACGTCAAGACCCAGTCTTTTAAGCATCACCGCTACAAAAGATGAATCTTTTCCTCCGCTATATAATACGCCAGCTTTCATTGACATTATTTCCTTGTAATCTTAATTTCTCTTTTCTGACCAGCAATTTGTCTTAATAAGACTTTTAGCTGTTCATCAGTTACTTTACCTCTTAAACTTCCTGCCTGTGCTGACTGAATCAATTGAAGTTCAATCTGATTTACAAGTTCAGGCTTGGTTAATTTAAGATTAGCTAATCTATTACGAGCTTCAGAAGTCATGATTTGAGCTAAGATTTGTTTTTTCTGAGCTTCAAATTGTGCCTGAGCTTCTTGCTGTTGTGCTTGAGCCATAGCTTGTTGTTGAGCTTGGTTTTGCATAGCAGCTTGTTGAGCCTGTAATTCAGCCATTCTTTTTTGACGAATTTCATCTAACTCGCTCATATCAAACTCTCCCAAATATAATTAGTATTTTTCAAGTTCAGGAATATCTTTAATGATTTCAGCAGAAATTTTATCTAAGAATGATCTTCCTGCTGGAGTAACAACTCTTCCACCTTCAACTTTTTCAACAAATCCTGCATCTTCTAATTGGTGTAATGCGGTTCTGATAACGGATCCGCTACCTTTTCTGAAGACTTCAGGGCGTACACCACGGTCTTTTTTACCACCGTAGAAAGTTCTTAAACTCATAACTCCTACAGGACCGTCCATGTATACTCTTCTGATAATAGAAGCAGTTCTTACATACCACCAATCAGCGCGTTCTGGTTTTCTTTCTTTGTGAACACCAGTCTTAACAAAATTGGACCATGCAGGGGAATTGATTTTATCATTGTTTTTAAATTCGTCTGCGACTTTTTCAACTAATAAATCTGCAGGTACATCAAATACAGTAGTCATATTAATTCTCCAATATTTAATTTTTAAATAATTGTAGCTTAATCCACTGTAAATTTAAGACCTAAAAAAATAGGGCCTGTAACTCTAAATTTATAATGTTTAAGGCTTTTTCTTATAGATAACAGCGACATGTCCCCTAACGTCAATTAATTTTGATTTGGTTTGGGTGACTATACAGTCGATGTATTTATCTTTATCTCTAGCGATATTTTTTGCAAATTTAATTTTGACAAGTTCATTGGCTTTTAGCTGGCGTTTGATTTCTTCAATGACGTTTTCATTGACGCCGCCTTTACCGATGTTGATTGTCATAGCGGAAAGAGCTCTATTCATCATTTCTTTTTTTGATTGACTCATATTTAGCTCTCCTTTTATTTTTTTGTTCCTTGCGATAAGGAATCTTCATTGCATGACCGCATTCACCACAAAAAATGTTAACCTCTGAGTTAACTAGCCGGACGGTGCAATTGCGACCAGGCGAGAGGAAACTTTTACATTTTCTACAATATCTCCGTCTCCATTTCTCGGGAACCTTGGTATTGTATTTGGTGGACAATTTCAAAGCAAGTTCAACATAGCGGTTAGACCTCTCCGGATGGGTGATGAATTCCATCTCGGCACGGCTAAAAAGAATTTCCATTCTTTCAATCGCTATTTCAATCATCCACTTTGGTCGTTTTCCTCTACTCAAAAATA
>JAUNXN010000025.1:1440-16642 GCA_030539795.1 Methanobrevibacter sp. | reverse complement strand
AATTTAACAACGGTGGAGACTTAATGACTGCTATGGCTAGTGGTGATGTTGATGTTGGATACGTTGGAATTTCTCCTGTATTGTCATCTGTTTCCGCTGGTGTTCCGGCCAAAGTTATTTCTGCGGCTCAAACTGAAGGGTCAGGAATTGTTGTAACTGATGATTCAGGCATTAATAGTGGAAGTGACTTAGCAGGAAAAACTATTGCAACTCCTGGTGAAGCTTCAATCCAACATGTATTACTTTCATTATACTTAAAACAAAACGGATTGTCCTTAGATGACATCAATGAGTCTGCAATGAAAGTTCCATCAATCAATGATGCTTTAAAAACCAATAATATTCCTGGAGCAATTACTTTCCAACCTTATGTAAGTATTGCTGAAGCTAATGACAATATCGAAGAATTAGCAGATTCTTCTGAGATATTGCCTGGTCACCCATGTTGTGTTGTTGTAGCATCCGAGGATTTCCTTAAAAATCATGAAGATACCGCAAAAGACATTGTTGCAATTCATGAGGATGCAACCAAATTCATCAACGATAATATCAATAATAAAACTACCGATAAAGTAGTTGAATTGTTACCTGAAGATATTGTCACAGATCCTGCTGTTGAAGCTGAATCTTTAGAAAGTTTCCCATTCATCTCAGGATTAGATGATAGTTACAAAGCTAATGTGGATGCTTTCCAACAATTGGAAGTTGACCTTGGAATATTAAATGAAACTATCCCGCATGAAAAATTATATTGGGAAGCATAGTTGAATCAACTATGCTTTAATTTTCTTTTTTTTTAAAATTAGTATTTTTCGTACTGTTTTACAAGATAATCCATTGCCTTTTTGGTTTTCTCATCTGAAACCTTGTTGATGACTCTTTGATTTTCAAGCAATTTGTCCATATAGACTTTTCTTTGCTCTTCTCCAACAATTTTATATCTTGAAAAGTTGACGAGTCCTTCAATCAGTCCGGACATTCCTCTGTTGAATGCCTGCGCATGCTCATCGTTGATTACGTATTCTCTGATTTTTCCGTCAATGAAATAGATGCTTTTGTCCCCTTGGATTGGGAAATCTTCAGGTGTCTTAATCTCAATGTTTTCAACATCAACAATAATGTAAGCAGGGGTGTTTTTAATGATAGCAATGTCGGTGTCATCAGTATAATATTCATCGCCTAAGCAATTTAGTGTGGCATAGGTGAAAACCAATGGGTCTTGTGTGATGTTAACTACATATTCATTTGTATCCCGGATGTTTTTCAAGGTTTTTGACCCTTCAAAGATATGGCAGTGCACTTTATCATCGCCCAGGTATATGAATGCAAAGGCACCTGCATTCTTAACGCCATCCTTACTCATTGTAGTTGTAATACATTCATACTGCAAATCTTTTTCAACGCCAACTTTACTTAAATCATATTCCATTTTATCAGCTCACAAAATCAGTCAATCAGGAATAGTAAAAAAAGAAAAAAAGAGTAATTTCTCATATGAGAAATTATAATTTTATTTTAATGTCGAGTGCGCTTGAACCTTCTTCGTAGACGAAGATTGGGTTAATGTCTAACTCGGATATTTCTGGGAAGTCTAAGGTTAATCTAGCTACTCTTTTAATAGCTTCTTTGACTTCTTCAACATCGCAAGGAGCTTCTCCTCTGTATCCTGCAAGCAATTTGGATACTTTGGTTTTTTCGATTTGTTCATCGATTTCCTGTGAGCTCATTCCTTTAGCGAGGTTGAATTCCACATCTTCAATAAGGTTTACGTAGATTCCACCCATACCGAATGCAATCATTGGTCCGAATTGTTTGTCACGAATCATACCGACAATGACTTCTTCACCGGAATCCATCATTTTTTGCACTTCCACACCGTCAGGAACAATATCTGGGTGAGCTGCTTTTGCATTTGCGATAATTTCTTCGTAGGTTGCTTTTGCTTCTTCAGCACTGCTGATTCCTACTTTTACACCTCCGATATCGGATTTGTGTAAGATTTTATCGGATGCGATTTTAAGCACGACTGGGAATTCCATCTCTTCTGCGAGTTTTGCTGCTTCGTCTGCAGATGTTGACAATTTGATTGGTGCAGCTGAAATTCCGTATGCTTCAGCCACTGCATATGCTTCACTACCAAGCAGGGTGTCTCTTCCGTCAGCTTTAACTTTCTCGAATATTGCAGCTACTGCATCCTTGTCGACGTCAGCCACATTATCAACGACATCATCGTATACTCTGTCTTCCAATTTTGCATATCTTGTCATTGCTTCAAGAGCGGTTACTGCAGTTTCAGGGAATACGTATGTTGGAACACCGTTTTCTCTCAATGCTTCATTTGCAGCTTCGAATGATGGTCCTCCCATGTTAACTACGATAATAGGTTTGTCGAATTCTTTTCTTTCTTCTAAAATCGCATTGGCAATTCCGTCAGGGTCTGCTGATGCGGTAGGACAAACCATTACGATTAGACTGTCAACTTCATCCTGGCTTAATACGATTTCCAAGGATTCTTTGTATCTGCTTACCGGTGCATCTCCGAGCACATCGATAGGGTTTTTGGCACTGCCCTCTTCGGTAACGCATTCTTTTAATCTTGCAGTGGTTTCTTCATCGAATTGAACAAGTGACAATCCTGCTTTTTCCATTGCGTCTACTGTAAGTACTCCTCCACCACCGGCGTTGGTGATGATGGCTACGTTGTCGCCTCTTGGGAGAGGTGCTTTGGAGAATGCTAAACCTAAGTCAAAGAGTTCGGCCATTGTTTCTACACGCATGATTCCGGATTGTCTGAATGCGGTGTCAAATGCAAGGTCACTTCCTGCAAGCGCTCCTGTGTGTGAGGATGCGGCTGCTGCTCCAGCGGAACTTGAACCTGATTTCAAGACAATGATAGGTTTTTTGTGTGCGGTTTCCCTCATGGTTCTTACAAAGTCCTCATCATCGGAAATTGATTCAAGATAACAGATGATTACATTGGTTTCATCATCTTCAGCTAGGTATTGTAGGAGTTCGATTTCACTTACTCCGGCCTTGTTTCCTAAACTGATAACTTTACTGAATCCTATTCCGGAGGTTACGCTCCAATCGATGATAGCTACCATCATAGCTCCACTTTGTGAAATAAATGCCATGTTTCCTGTTGGTGGCATCATTTGTGAAAATGATCCGTTTAACGGTGTGTGTGAATCAGTAATTCCTAAACTGTTTGGTCCAATAATGTTTATACCGTATTCTTCACCGAGCGCTGTCAATTCAGCTTCTAGTTTGGCACCTTCGCCACCTACTTCCTTAAAACCAGCAGTAATAACTACCATATTTTCCACGCCTGCTTCACCACATTCTTTAACAGTAGGGTTTACAAATGCCACTGGAATTGTAATAATTGCTAGGTCTACTTTTTCAGGTATGTCTTTTATATTTGCATATGCTTTTTTACCAAGAATCTCTCCACCTTTAGGGTTTACTGGATATATTGCGCCTTCAAAGCCATCGTTGATGAGGTTATCAACAATGATATGTCCAACTTTACCAGGGGTATTGGATGCTCCAATAACAGCCACAGATTCAGGTTTAAACATTTTATTGAGATCAATCATAAGTTCCTCTCCATCTTGTTTTTTGTTAGTTTTTTGTTAATTTATAATGATAAATAATTAACAATTATACTAATTATAATATATGTTATATTATTATTTAAATTTATTGTTTAAACACTTTATTAAATCTTTTAGGAACAATAGGCACTTTTTCATAACTTTTTTTTAAAAATAATTTTTCACACCAATTTCAATTTCATCTATGAAACTTTATAATGTAGGTTAAACATAAATATATATCAATTAAATAAATCGTTGATATTTTGAAATATTTTAAATATTTTAAAAAATATCAAATTCAGGAGATAATATGAGCTTAATTATTGCTTACATAGGTAAAAAAGGATGCGTAATGGCAGCCGATAAAAGAAAGATAGGATATTTCGGTGATAAAGAAAAATTAGAGACATTGGAAGAGGAATTATACAGTGGAGCTATTGAAAACGATGATACATTTTTAAAAAGAGCAGAAGAGCTGGGAATTTCTATTAAAATTACAGATGACGCAAGCAAACTCAAAGTCGTTGGAAACTCTATTCGCGGTGAAGTAAGTACTAAAGGAACCTTTGAAACAAAAAGAAGAAGGATTTACGGAACAACAAACGGTTATCAAATCGTTGAGCTTTTAGGTTCAGAAACCAAATCCCGTAAAGCGGGCAAAAAAGGAATAATACTTTTCGGCAATCAATATGCAAAGCATTTGGCCGAAAGCTTAATTTCAAAAAAGTGGAAGTCTTCCCAAAGCTTAAGGTACATGGGAGAGCTGTTTGAAGGTATTTTAGCTGAAGTGGCTTCCAAAACACCTACTGTCGGTGACAAATTTGATGTTTTGATTCAGCAGCCTAATTTCACTTTAACCGAAGCTCAAAATCATTTGGACAGGACAATTGATAATGACATTAAGGTATTGACCAAGTTCAGGCAGGAATTGACTGAACAGCTTGTCCAGCAGAGCATTGCCATTGACATGGCCAACAAAATCATTACTAAAGGCGATATCGGTCGTGTTGTAGACATTGATGGAAATATGTTGTATGTTCAATTGAATGACAAGACACAGGCCATGGACGGCAATTGGAAACAGTTGGCTGCGCCAGGGCAAAACGTTTTAATGTTTACTGAAAGCGACAATGTAAAGATTGGAGATAAAGTCGTTATTGAAAATGAAGATTTGTGCCTCAAAAAAGATAAATCCTCTCTTAAATGTGATATAATTTTATGCTCTTTATAGTGGGGGTTTAGATGAAGATAACATTTTTAGGTAGTGGTGGCGGAAGATTTTCTGCCATTTCACAGCGAAGAATGACTGGAGGCTTCAGAATTGATAATCTGGGTGGAAAGAATTATCATGTCGACCCTGGTCCTGGAGCGCTTATAAGAACTTACCAGTTCGGTTTTGATCCCCGCAATTTAAGCGGAATTTTTGTCTCTCATGCCCACACTGACCATTATAATGATGCTGAAATTCTCATAGAGGCAATGACTCGGGGAATGACAAAGCGTAACGGAACCATATTCGGAAGCCGAAGCGTCTTGAAGGGCTATGAAAAGTGGGGTCCGTGCATTTCATCATATCATCAGTCCCAGTCCGATACTGTTGTTTTAGAGCCGGGCGTTGTTCGGGAAGTTGACAACATCAAGGTCAAGGGCACTGAAATAGAGCATGGAGATCCTGCAGGCATTGGATTTCAGATTGATTACAACGGCTTTAAGGTATCCTACACTTCCGATACAGGCTATTTTGATGGATTGGCTGAGGCTCACGAGGGTGCCGACATCTTGATTGCCAGCGTATTGAGGCCTGGAAACAGAACCATTCCTGGACACATGTGTTCACGCAACTTTGTAGACTTAATCGAAAAGGTAAAGCCGAAGGTTGCCGTGATGACTCATTTGGGTCTTAAGATGATTTCCAACAATCCTGTCGTTGAAGCTAAAAAGATTTCTAAAAAAACTGGCGTCAAGACAATTGCAGCATTTGATGGGCTGTCCTTTAACGTGAACTACAATAATCCTAAGAAATTCAGATTGATTTCACTTAAGGATGTGGAATCCTCAATGCACAGCACCAGCCATGATCTGTTCAATAGTGGCAGGAGAAACTCATATCAAACCGCATTTAAGAATAAGGAGTTTGATGAGCTTTCCATTATAAAAAAAGATTAAATTTTCTTTTCCAAATTAGTTGGATGAATGAATCCGGAGCGAATCATATGGTCTGCAAGGACAATTGCAGTGCTTGATTCTGCGACTGCTGTCACTCTAGGAGCGATGCAGGGATCATGTCGTCCTTTAATTTCTATTTTTTTATTTTCCATTTTTTTCAAGTCAACTGAATCCTGACATTTGGAAATGGACGGTGTAGGCTTTATGGCTATTCTTGAAATGATTGGCATTCCATTGCTCATTCCGCCAATTATTCCTCCGGAATTGTTTGTTTTTGTCACTACATTTTCATCGATTATTTGATATTCGTCATTTATTTGAGAGCCTGTCTTATTTGCAGCGCCAAATCCAAGGCCGATTTCAACGCCTTTGACTGAACCGATATTCATCAGGATTCTTGCAAGGTCCCCATCAAGCCTTTCAAAAACGGGTTCACCAAGGCCTGCCGGAGCGCCGATGGCAATTGTTTCCACAATTCCTCCGACGGAATCTCCCTCTTGCTTTTTAGCCAAAATCAATTCTTCCATTTCTTTGGCAGCTTTCAGGTCTGCACATCTGACCGGATTTTTTTCAATGTTCTCTTTAATTGTATTGAAATCCTGAGGCTCAGCTTTGATGTCTCCAATTTGAGTTACATGGGAAATTATTTCAATGTTTTGTGTTTTAAGAAGTTTTTTAGCTATTGCTCCGCCGATAACATGACCTATTGTCACTCTTCCGCTTCCACGGCCTCCGCCGTTGTAATCATAGTTTCCGTATTTCACCATCCAGGCATAATCTCCGTGAGATGGGCGTGGGGTGTCTTTAAACATGGAATAGTCTTTGGAATGCTGATTTTTATTGAATACAACGCCGGTAATAGGTGTTCCATCTGTTTTTCCTTCAAATATTCCTGAAAGCAGCTGAACTTCATCGGCTTCTTTTCTGGGTGTGGTTACACTGCTGGTACCAGGTTTTCTTTTATCCAGTTCCTTTTGAATATCCTCTGCGGTCAGTTCAAGGTTTGCAGGACAGCCGTCAATAATTGCGCCGACTGCTTTCCCGTGACTTGACCCGAAACTTGTTATCTTAAATTTTTCTCCAATTGAATTTGACATTTTAGGCCTCTTTTAAACAATTGCTTTAATGTTTGTTGTTCGATGTTATTAAATGTTTAATTTTTCGCATATGTTTTTGCATTGTTGTAGAGTCAATCCCGCTTTAACGCTTCCCATTTCAGTATCCAGGGTAAAATCCGCTTCATTTTTCACAATTTCCGCCAGGAATTTTCGATAGGCCATTAATGCTTCATGGCCATTGGGGCCCGCTTCATTTTTTAATTTTTCAATGTCGTCTCCGCAGTTTATGAAATCAAATATTTTCATCAGTCCTTTTTTGCGCGGCGATTTTCTCAACATGTCATCTTCTGTTGGATTTGGAAAAGAAAATTTTATTGTGTAGGACCCTTTTGAAATTTCTTCAACCAGCAAGTTTTCATGGGCAATTGAATTGATGTTCACTAAATCCATTAGGGAATCTTTCGTGTTATTGAATTCGCTGCTTAACAAGTACATATTTTCTATGGATAGTGGATTCATGTTATTTCCATCTAATTTCAGCTTAATTTCATTGATGTCTTGAATGAATTTTATCTTGTTATTCTTATAGATGGAATATAGATATTGCAGTGTTTCATAATTGCCTTGGGTACCCAGTTTTTCAGGATGTTCCTTGAGATACTCCTCCATATCATTTAAATCTTCTTCAAGTTCCGCCAAATAATTGTCATAATCTTCGATTGTTTCAAACTTCATTTTTTTACCTCTCTATTAAATGCAATATGCCTTTTGGTTTTTCATCCAAATCGCTTCCAAACAATTCAAAAAGGATTCTCAATTTTGATGTTAGGTACATATTGTAGTTTTTTTCGTCTGTGTGCGGATATTTATAAATTCTCAATGAATGGCATAATCCATTTGTGTTTTCTTTTGAATTGAATATTAGCCTGTCAATCTTTGACTTGTCGTTGTTGATGTCGGCCTTCAAACCGTCGAATTCAGTTAACGTGTCAATGTCATTGGGGTTTTCTTTTGATGTTGTAAAACTGCCGTCGACCCAATGGTCAAGATAGTATCCGGTATTCTGGAGCTCTTTCAAATGGATCTTATATTCTTCCATGATCTTTTTTCTTTGTGAAGACCTGTTTTTGGAGAATATCTCTTCAAGTTCATCAAGTGTCATGTTGTATACTCCCGGGGGGAGATATCCGTTTTCATCAAAGCCGTCAAATTTTCTTATTTTCATATAAACCACTAAAAAAAAATTTAACAGGCGCCTGTGTTCTTATATTTCAATCAATATATTTAAATATTTTTTTCCAAACTCTTCCCAAACAAGTTGTAATCTTATTTAAAATTTTTTTATAGCTTTAAATCAATTTTACGGACTTTTTACAATTTTTTACAATCAAAGCAATTTTTCAAAATGGGTTCATTAACTGTCAATTAAATAAGTTCAAATTGAAATATCAGATTAAGTGATTATTATGGAAAAAATAGTTAATTGCAGTTTAAAATCAGATTTGATTTTCAAGATGCTGTCGGTTAATGTTAATGTCATTGCATTAAATTAAAAAAAGAAAAAGTAGATGAAAAACATCTACAATTTTTTAACGGTTGTTTTTATTGTGTCTTTAAGGTAGGTCACTTTGACAGTGTAGGTTTTACCTTTTTTAAGTTTTTTGATAACTTTTTTGTTTAATGTTTTTTGGGCAACACCTTTTGAATTGGTTTTTGCAGTGTAGGTTTTACCGTTCAATTTGAATTTTATGGTTTTACCTTTTACAAGTTTGCCATTGATTTTGAGGGTTGCTTTTAAGGTAAATTTCTTAGCTGTCTTTTTGACTTTTACTTTAGTGGTTTTGAGCACTTGTTTCACGGTTACTGTGTTTTTGACGGATTTTCCTTTGTATGTGGTTGTTATTGTGTATTTTTTAGGTGTTTGTGTTATTTTTATTTTAGCAATTCCGTTTTTGTTGTCAGTTTCATTGTTGAAGGAATAGTTCTGATTTAAATCTAAGGAAGCACCTGCACTTTTTATTTCATCACTCAGATTACTGAATGAATTCTTTCCATTTGTATAATCGTCATTTTCTTCAATTTCTAAAGTGGCATCATCTTCATCCGAGATAATGTCTTCATAAATCTGGTCGGTTGCGCTAACCGCCCCAACCATCAAAAATAGCCAAGATTAAAGTGACTATTGTCATGTAATATTTAAGTTTCATGTTATATCTTATGTGATGTGTGCATATATACAAATTATGATTTAAATTATTTTCAAATAATATTAACGCAATCCATTAACCACAGAAATTCGATTTTTGAAAACATTGCCGTTAATTTGAACTAATTCCATCCTCACAGTTTGAGATAGTTCAATATTTTGATTAATTTCGTTAAAATATATTGAGTTGTCATTTAAATTCCTTAATCTGAATGATATTGCACAAACTTAATTAACATTTAAATTCATAGTTTATATTGAAAAATGTTACAGAGAAAGTATGTAAGCAAAAGTGATTATTATGGAATTTCCAACTACAAGAATGAGAAGACTTAGAAAGAATGCCAAGATTAGAGATATTGTGCGAGAAACCAAACTCGAAAAAGAGGACTTGATTTATCCGATTTACTTTAAAGAGGAGCTTGAAGGTGATGAAAAGGAAGAGATATCATCCCTTCCTGGCGAATTCAGATACTCCCTTGACAGTGGAGTGGAATTTGCAAAACAGCTTGAAGCCAAAGGATTAAGGTCAATAATTGTATTTGGAATACCAAAAGAGGACACCAAAGATGAAATCGCTTCCCCTGATTATTCCGCAACAGGAATTGTTCAAAAGGCAGTCAGAAGGCTTAAAAAGGAAACAGATCTTGTTGTTATAACTGATGTTTGCCTATGCCAATACACTTCCCACGGCCATTGCGGAATGATAAAGGAAAACGAGGATACTGATCACGGCATTGAGATATTGAATGATGAATCCTTGCCGTATATTGCTAAAGTGGCGCTTTCACATGCTGAAGCCGGCGCAGACATTGTAGCCCCTTCAGACATGATGGACGGAAGGGTTGGAGCAATCAGGCAGACTCTTGATGATGAGGGTTATGAAAATGTGATGATAATGTCATACTCTGCCAAATATGCCTCTGCATTTTACGAGCCGTTTAGGGTTGCCGCCTGTTCATCACCTCACTTGGGAGACAGGAAATCCTATCAGATGGACCCTGGAAATGCCATGGAGGCAATCCGTGAATGTGAACTTGATGTTATTGAAGGATGCGACTTTTTGATGGTCAAACCGGCACTTCCTTACCTGGATGTTGTCCGCATGGTACGCGATGAGTTCATGTTGCCTTTGGTTGCATATAATGTAAGCGGAGAATACTCAATGATTATGGCGGCCATTGAAAAGGGATATCTGACAGAAAGGGCAATAACCGAATCTTTGCTTTCAATCAAAAGGGCTGGAGCAGACTTAATAATCACTAATTTTGCACCATATTTACTTTTAAATGATGTGATAGAATGAAGGCGTCTGAAATTGCTAAAATTGCACAAATCGCCTCCGCTTTGGAGGTAAGCGGATATCCTAAACCGGGAAATGTTCACAGAACCCGTGATTACAGTGACATGGTCTTTGAAGACTTTGTAATAAGCGGCATTGTAATAGGGGATACCATCCGTGAAGCGTGCACAGATGTCGATGTCGAAAACCCAAAACTCGGAAAATACATCCTCCAGGCTGTGGCGGAAACCGACAAATGGATTAAAAACAACACAAACCTCGGTATTGTTATGATGACAACACCTATAGCTGTTGCAGCCGCCATAAGTGATTCTTTTGATGACATTCGTGAAAATGTTAAATTGTTGATGTCAAACACATCAGTTGACGATGCATGCGACTTGTATGATGCAATCAACATTGCAGATGCCGGTGGTATGGGCGACCAGGATGAATACGATGTTGCCAGCGACAACGCTAAAAACGAGCTTAGAGAGAACAACCAGACAATGTATGATGTTTTGAAAATCTCAGCCCCATGGGACATGCTTGCACGGGAGATGACCAGCGACATGCCCGCTGTTTTTGAGATAGGATATCCTACCTATCATGAGCTGGTCCGGGAGAAATCCAAAAACGAGGCATGCGTTTTGACATTCCTGACTATTCTCTCACAGGTTCCGGATACTTTAATTTCAAGAAAATACGGTTCGGATGAGGCTTTAAAGATTTCCATGATGACCCGGGATCTGCTTAACTTGAAGGATGCCGATGACTTTAAAGACAGGCTTAAGGAATTCGATGATTATCTATTCAAAAACAAGTACAATCCTGGAACTACAGCCGATTTGACTGCAGCTTCAATATTCGTAAGCTATTTGAAATCCAACTTTGAATAGATTTTTTAGGAATCATATTGGTTTCTTTTCTTTATTTTTTTTTATCTGAAAAATTTTTTTCATGTTTTTAACTCTTTTTTCATTATTCTTGTTCTATAACTATTTAAAGAATGTAAACAATATATATCATTATAGGACATTAAAAATGGTGAGGAAAATGCAAATCAAATATAATAAAAATGCAAATAATCCTCCTTTGATTGAGGATTTGGTTAATGAATTGTTGAAAGATGATTTTGTACATTTCAAGATACTATGCGCTAACGAGGTTCATCATTTCCACAATGAAGATGACACAATTATCGAGTTTCAGCAAACCTACATGAAGGAATCCAAACCTAACGGTGATAGGTTATATATAGCTTATCCTGATATCTTTAGAGTTAAGGTTTACAGGGACATGGCTCAATATCTTGAAGATGAAAAGAAAGCAAACGCTTTTGATGATGTTGACTGGACAGGTAATAGAATTATATTCTAATTATCTTTTTTTCTATTTTTTTTAAATTTTACACTACTTTTATAAATCACTTTAAACATATATTATTATATTATTAATCTATAATTTGTATGGTGTTTAAATGAGTGAGGATATTAAAAAAACCATTAATGAATTGCATATTTACGAAAAGAAAGTTTTAAAGGAACTTGAGGCAAATCCCCAAGCCACTCCTGAAGAAATAGCTGAAAATGCCGATATGGACATTAAGGCAGTCATGAGTGCGGCAGGATCACTTGCTTCAAAAGGCATTATTGAAGTTGAAAAGGATGTTGAAGAGGAAATCTCCCTATCCGATGCAGGATTGGAATATGCCAACAAAGGCCTTCCTGAACGTAAAATATTGGACGTTTTAGCTGAAAGGAGTTCCATTCTCATGAAAGACTTGGCTGATGCAACAGGCATCGACAAAAAGGAAGCCAATATTGCTATCGGCTGGCTGCGCCGTAAGAATTGGGCTCAAATCGATAAGGGCGAAGTGAAAATCACTGATGTCGGAATGGACTTTAAGGACAAGTTAGGCGATGATGAGCAATTGCTTAATCAGTTGAATGGGGCCAGAACAATTATCAATTCCATAAAGAAGGATGGCCTTTTTGATGGATTTAAGAAATTGAATGATAGGAAAAACATCTTAAATGTTAAAAAGAATACCTCACACTCTTTTAAACTTTTAGATAAAGGTGAAGCTATATTGGATGAAGGATTCACTATTCAAGAGCAAGCCACTCAATTAACACACCAACAATTAAAAGACGGTGAATGGAAAAGCTTACAGTACCGTCCATATGACATCAATGCTGAAGCTCCTGTTATTTTTGCAGGTAAAAAGCATCCTTTGAGAGTCATCATTGATGAGATAAGGGAAATTTTCCTGAATATGGGATTTTCAGAAGACAATGGGGAATTTGTAGAATCTGCATTCTGGAACTTCGATTCACTTTTCCAGCCACAGGACCATGCTGCCCGTGAAATGCAGGACACATTCTATCTCAAAAATCCTCTAACCTGCGATTTGCCTGACGATGCGCTTGTAAAGCTCACTGCAGAAACTCACGAAACAGGTGCAGACACCGGTTCCATCGGCTGGCAATACGATTGGAGTGAAGACATTGCACGCCAAAGCGTTTTGAGAACCCATACTACCGGAATATCCACCAAACACTTATTCAATCACGAACCTCCAATCAAAATGTTTTCCGTTGGAAGGGTATTCAGAAGAGAAACTTTCGATTACAAACACTTGCCTGAATTCCACCAGGTCGAAGGGCTTGTATGCGATGAAGGAATAAGCTATCAAAACCTTTTGGGAACATTGAAGGAGTTCTATAAGAAATTAGGATTTGAAGTGAGATTCAGACCTGCCTATTTCCCTTACACTTACCTGTCTACAGAAACAGAAATCTATCTGGAGGAAAAGGAAAGCTGGATTGAGCTTGGAGGAGCTGGAATGTTCAGGCCTGAAGTATTGAAACCTCTCGGAATCAATCAGCCTGCATTGGCTTTCGGTTTAGGTATCGAAAGGCTTGCAATGATCAGGTATGACGTTGAAGACATTCGTATGCTCTACAAAAGTGACATCAAATGGCTTCGCGAATTGCCTATTGACAGGGGAGTCAGGTTATAATGTCAATCAAGCTGGTTTCCTGGAATGTGAATGGAATTAGGGCAGTTTCAAAAAAGGATGAATTTTGGGACTGGTTTGACAATACCGATGCAGACATCATTAACTTTCAGGAAGTCAGAGCCACTCAGGATAAGATTCCAAAGAAATTGGCAGATGTTGACGGATTCCACCAGTGCTTTAACGAAGCCGAAAAGAAAGGCTACAGCGGCGTTGGAACCTATTCAAAGATTGAACCCGTTGAAGTTGTAAGGGGCCTTGGCGTTGAAGAGCTTGACAGCGAAGGAAGGGTTTTGAGGGTTGAATATCCAGAATTCATTTTGTATAATATCTACTTCCCGAACAGCGGCATGGAAGCCAAAAGGCTTGACTTTAAGGTCGCTTTCTGCGATGCCTTGTTGGAGCAGCTTGTCGAGCTTAAAAATCAGGGCAAAAACGTCATCATCACTGGAGATTATAACATTGCCCACAATCCGATTGATGTTTACAATCCTAAAAACTGCGAAGGAAAATCAGGATACCTTCCTGAAGAGCGCGCATGGCTGGATCAGCTTGAAGAGGCTGGCTTTGTCGATACGTTCAGGATGTTTGATGAAGGTGAGAACAACTTTACCTGGTGGAGCTACAGAACCCGCGCACGCGAGAGAAATGCCGGATGGAGACTCGATTATTTCTACGTGAATGAAGAAATGAAGGATAACGTAAAATCAGCAGAAATCTTATCTGAAATATATGGCTCAGACCACTGTCCGGTAACCTTAGAGCTTGAATTTTAAAAAATAGTAAATTTTGGTGATTATAATATAGTTATAACGTCACCAATATCTTCAATTATTGTAATGTCTAATTTTTCTTCTTTTATGAATTCCCTGTCCTCTTCTGTAACGTCGGAATTGACAAGAATTGCGCTCATGCCTGCATTTACAGCACCCAATGCATCGGCCTTGAATTTGTTTCCGATCATAACGGACTTTTCGGGATTTCCTTTCATTTTTCTAAGTGCAACATCATAAATCAGTTTGTTCGGCTTTTCCTTTCCAACCTCTTCGGATGTTATCACTTCATCGAAAAAGGAATGCACATTAAGCCTGACCAGTTTTTCCCATTGTTTTATGGTGATACCATTTGAGATGACGGCTAGACGATATCCCTGGCTTTTAAGGTAAATCAATGTGTTTATTGTTTCTGGGTATGGTCTTAAAAGCGCCATTTTAACGTTGTGGTATGTTATCATTCCAAGCGCTACAAGCATAGGGTCCTCATGGCCCAGAACTACCTGTGTCAATACATTGAAATGTCTGCCGTAATTTGATCCTTTTTCACGGATAATAGTTTTTAAAACACCATATGCTTCATCTTTATCCAATGGCAATCCATTATCAACCATCAATCCGATAGCTGCTTTTCTTGCAGTTTCAGCAAAATCAGTGGTGTCAAGCAATGTTCCATCAATATCAAAAAAGACTACACGGTCATCATCATTTTTAATCATATGGTTGATATTATTACTTTATAAATATTTAAATTTTTTCAGAAGAATGCGTCAAGGCTTTGCTGGACTTCACCTCGGGCCATATCCTCCAGGTCTTTTTTTGTGTATCCGAATGAATACATTATCCTTTCGATTGCAGGAATCAGCTGGTTGTGGATATAATAGTCCTTGTCATATGAATATCCTTCGCTGTATTCATAAGGAACGGCCCTTTGGCTTATTGATCCCTTTCCCTTGACGATTATATACTGGATGATGGTTCCTCTTGAAACTCTAATGCCGTGCTCCTCTATTTTGCGGGCTGCCACGACATGGGGCCCGACCTGCTTGTACTGGTCAAGCGGCTTGGTGATTTGGGTGTGGATTATCATGTCTTT
>JAUNXN010000025.1:0-1340 GCA_030539795.1 Methanobrevibacter sp. | reverse complement strand
TTTGTCTCTTCAACCATTTTGACACCTAATTACAATTTTGACTCACCATGTTAATAATACTTTTCTTAATTGATTTTTAATTATTTCAATTTCATTGCTTTCAAATGACTTGATTTACTTTAAAATTAGGTCATATTACTTTTCAGATGCTCTTGGGGATTTTATATAAGTCAATTCATACATAGTATGTGTGAGGTTGATATTATGAAAAAAAGACTGATTTCTAGTTACGATGAGGTAAACGATACCTTTGTTGGAAAGGTTGATGGAGGGCACGGTTTTTGTGCCGACTATGGCATTTCAGATGGGGTGTTTTTGGCGATTGATGAAAACAACTTCCCGACTTCCGTCTATGTGAACAATGCGTCTGAAGTGCTGAATATACCAAAGCAGATATTGGAAAATTCAAATGTAAGAATCAGCATCATATGCGATGCGATTTTCCTGAATTTCAACATGTGCATTGAAGGCTTGAAAATTTGTTCCATCAGATGCAAAAACCATTATGGAATCCCGTCCCTCAACTTTGAAATTGATAGTAACCATTAAAGGTTACTATCTACAAATTAAATATTAATCAAATTCTCTAGGAAGTGATGAGATGGAAAATCCTAATATTGACATTAATGATGTAGAAGAAATTGTAATCATCGTTCCCGAAGATGCCGATGAAGACGAAATAGTGATTGATTTGGATGCATTGGGCATTGATGTTGAAAATTTGGATGAGGACGTTAATATTGTTATTCAAGTTGAAGGGGCAGAAGAGCTTGAAGACGATATTCCTGATGATGATGAGGATGAAGATCCGATGGAATGGTATTTCGATGATGATCCTTATGGCATTGTCTATTACGAATTTGTAGGAGAGTAGGAAATCAATGCCAAAAGATGTTCCATATTATATTTTGGATGAAGAAGGCAATGTTGAAGGCTTTTCATCAAATGGAGAAGCTTACATTGATGACGATGATTTGAAGGAACTGCTGATTGACTTTTTGGGAGATAGTGTCAATCAAGAGGACATACAGAAGATTTTGGATGCAGCTTCTGACGAGAAACTCAGTGAGGAGGACTTCGACAGGCTGGTTGAAGAATTCATTTTGAAAAACAAGAAGTAAAATTCCTATTTTTTGCTCCAAAAATAAAACATTTATATATAATGATAAAGTAATATTTTATTATCATTATTCATTAAGGCTCTTTTTTGCTCTCAATAATTAAGCTATCATTTATCTTGCCGATAGTTTGATTGAAAAGAGGCTTGGTGTCAGCGATTATTATTTAATAGATTATATTTATTTAGGTGAAATAATGGCAATTTCTCAAGGAAAATCAAC
>JAUNXN010000111.1 GCA_030539795.1 Methanobrevibacter sp. | reverse complement strand
ATGTGTAAATTAAATTGAAAAAATAGATTTGTTAAAAAGATTTTCAATTAAAAGAAATTTTAGGTAAAACCTAAAAAATCTAGTCAATTGAAAGATATCACGAGCAATTAGTTAATTGTTGTATTATAATCCAGTTAATGCGTTTTAGGTCTGTAAACTACTCAGTGATTATTTATTTTCTTGCATTTCCAACTCTACGAGCAACAACCAATTCTCCAACAGAAATTAAACCTGCAAAGAATTTTTCCAAACCACCGGTTGCCCAGATGGCTTCACCAAATGTGGAATTGACAATGCTTGCTTCATATTCCTCTGCTGTGATTTTCTGACCGGTTGTCTTTTGGGATACCAAAGCGGAAGCTGCCATTAGCTCTTCCCATGTTACTCCATGGAGCTGATTCTGCATTGCCTTGTACAATTTTTCAACTTTAATGTCATACAGATCGGATAATAATTCTACAATGTCACAAGCACGCACCATACCGATTACCTGATTGTCATCATTCACAACAGGAACGGTAACGAACTTATTGTTTGCGGTCAATATTACCGCTTTTCTTGCAGGATCATCTTCATGAACAGTGGAAACTTCTTCAGCGCTGCTCATAATCTCTGAAATTTTTTCATTTCCTTCCCTTAAACCTTTAGTAATGTCAAAGGAGGTTACCCATCCGACCAATTGTTTGTTATCATTCACGACAGGACAAGTAAAACGTCTAACCTCTTCCATTGCTTTTGAAACATCAACTACACTGTCATCACAGTTTAAATATACAAAATCTTTATCCATTAATTCTTTTGCTCTCATAAACAGACCTCATTTTATTCAATTTCAATTCTTTTCAAAGCTCCAACAGGACAATGTTTAGTGCATTGAGTACATCTAATGCATTTGTCATCATCCAATACAACTTCACCATCCACCAATTCAATAGCATTAGTAGGACAATTCTCTTCACATAAATAACAGTTTACGCATGCCATATGATTGATATCAATGACCCTACCGTGAACGATAGGTCCCAAATATCTATCTAATTCAATTGCATTGTCATTTAGTGAAATTTCAACGCAAGCGCCACATCCGATGCACATTTTTTCATTAATGTAAGGGTATAATTCATCTTCGATTAAATCAATGCCCACATCCATATTCAAATCGTCGAAAAACTCTTTAAATTCAAGAGTGAATGCATTCGTTGGACATAAGTTTGCACAATCATCCCAATTATTATCAACTGAATAATCAATTGAAATGCTATTCATTCTAACAACCCTATGAGGACAGCTTACATTGGACAATTTATATTCAATGACATCCCTCTCATCCTCATTATCATAAACAACCGAATTATCAATTAATTTAATTGCTGAAACAGGGCATGTTTGAACGCAAATTTCACATTTAACACATTTATCAGTTATTTTAGCTATTCTGAAAATATTAGCTGGTTCAATTGCATTAACTGGGCATTCACTAACACAGGTATTGCACCTTACGCATCTAGGCGCAATAGCAATGATTTCATCATTAACATTAAAATCCTCTAATTCAAATTGAAAATCATCGCTGTCATCATCTAATTCAACAGATTTTAACAAAACTTCCTTTTCCAGGTTTTTCATCTGTTTTATAAAAGATACATTCATATTAATACCAACTAACTAATTTTTTTCTAAAAGAACTCCTTTAAATCTTTCAAGGTTGGGAACTTATCCATTCCAAAACCCTCAATAGCTTTGCTAGCAACCCAATTTCCGATTCTGCAGGATTTTTCCAAATCGAATCCCTTTAGGAAAGAATATAAAAATCCGCTGTTGAAACTATCGCCGGCAGCAGTAGTGTCCACAACATCGCATGGATATGATTCAACAAAGCAGTCCTGCGAATTGTCCATTGCAAATACTCCTTTTGAACCTTGCTTTACTACAACAGTTTCAACTCCGAAATCGAGTAGGCTGATAGCTAACTCCTTTAAAGAAGCTTCATTATTATTACATAATAATCTTAATTCTGATTCATTGATGAGTAAAATATTTGTTCTTTTCAGTATTGGCTTCAACTCATCAAATCCCTTTTGAACATATAACATTCCAGGATCAAAGCTCAATACGGTTTCATCATTGAGAAGATTCAACAATTCAATTTGGGCCTTAAATGAATCTCCAACAAATGATGTATAATGCATTATTTTGCACCTCATGATGTTTAACGGATTAATCTCATCTATCCTGATTTCATCGTTGACACCAGGGTCAATGTAAAGACATCTCTCACCGTTACTGTCGACAAATCCCAAACACTTGCCGGTAGCGCCATTTTCAGAGTAGATTAAATTATTGCTGTAGACTCCATTAATAGCCAAATTATACTCTATCAAATCACCGTCATCGTCTTCGGCTATTTTTCCAATGATTGATGTGGAACAGCCCAATCTGGCCAAACCTACAATAGTGTTTGCAGCTGACCCTCCAGGAGTTTCAGTTTCGCTTTTTATGAAACTTTCCTCATCATGTCCTGCAATATTTTCTACTGAATAGAGCTTGTCAACATTCAATGCTCCAAACCCGATTACTTCCGCATTAAGATCATTGTCTAGAAATTCCATTTTAAAACCTTACTTTAAAATATCTAATAAATTTACATTCTTATCTCCAAGTTTACCGTCAAAATTACCTGCAGATATTTCAATTACTCCATCAAATTCTAAAGCTGCATCGATTCCAGCCTTTAAAGCCTTATTCATAGATTCCTCATCAATTGCATTGACTACAATTTCCGGAATATAATTAACCCCCTCCGGAACTTTGGAAACATCACCTAAAGTTTCCTTAAGGGAAGGGCAGTAAAAATGATTTGTGGTTGGACCGATTTCAGGATAATTGGTTTCCGGTTTTGAAGCGGCAGAACATACTCCAAATGGTGCAGTAGCACCTTCAACTTCCATAATTGCATCAATAATCGCATCACCTGCATCTAAAACCGCTTCCGGAGTTTCACAGAAATACCAGAAATTGCCTCCCATTATTCCATCGTTTATTCTGAACTTTTCTTCAATCTGGAAATCAGGCACTGCAATCGGAACATTAATCATTTTTCTTCCGTATTCCTCTACAGTCCATTCGTATCCGTCACCGCAGTGGCCTACAATGTCCATCATTTCAATGTATTCATCACTGTCGGTTGTGGAATAATCAAAAATACGGGTAAATGGTTTGACCAGCACATCCTGCCTTAGCCTGTAGGACAATTCAAAAGCGAATTTATCAATATCATCATCGCCTAACCAATATTGAACAACAGCACCGAATCTGCCGTCAGGAGTTTGTGATTCATCTAAAAATCCTTCAACACCCCCTTCAACCCTTCCAATGACTGAACTTGGAGTTGAAGTTGAATCATAAGCTGCACTTTTTACGATTTTTTCGTTTGGCCCTGTGATTAAAGCCCTTACATATTTGCCTTCAAAGGCTTCAAAGAATGTGTCTTGTACTTTTTCATAACTCATTTTATACACCCATTAACCTAATCCGCCTATATCCTCACCGCGAATATTATTTCTCATCTCTTTGCTGACTTTTAAGATATCCTCGTAATTTTCATCAGATATAATTTGGATTAACGGATAATTTTCAACGTCAAAAGTTGAGAAAAACTCTTTTTTGATTTCTGAATCAATTTCATAGTCATCAAATAGTTTTTCAATGTCTTTTGAAACATTATAATCTTCAATAAATTTTAAAACATTATTTTTATCATTATTTATGTAAACATTTGCTATTACTGCAGTTGTAATTGCGCTTGGAGATACAATGGCTATTTCCGCCACTCTCAGCGGATATTCATTACCATTGAATGAAATGCTCACACCATTATTTTTGCGGGCAAAATCAAGAGGCTCCACATCAGTTATGCTGTCTCCGATGTACAGTATCTCATTTACGTCAATGCCGTCCCTTTCAATAATCTCATCAATAGCTAACTTCTTGCCTTCTCCGCCAACAACATCTATTTTTTTAATTTCATCATAGATTCCCATTTTAACTATCTCTTCAAAGAAGATTTCATCAAACAGCTGATAGTCATCTGGATTGTCCAAAATCAAAGCTTTGAATTCATTGATTTTTTCAATTTCTTCATCAGTTAGAGTTAGGTTATCTAGATTGACCTTAGTGTAAAATGTATTTTCAAATGGAAGTTCCATATAATTGGATATGGCTTCAATATATTGGCCATAACTGGTACTGACAATGTAAGTATTCATAGCTTTCTGCAAGTAGCTTAAAAGGAATTTTGAATCGTTGACAGCAAAAATGTGATTTTGTGAAAAATCAATTAAATCATCATTTGAAAGGTTTTCAGATACGAAGAAAGGCAAAATCAATTTCAAGGTATTGCCCGCCTTATAACCCTCTTTTTTGACAACATCAACTAAATAGTCATCATATAAACTGAGAATTTTGAATAATTCATCCCCATTTTCTATGAAATTAGCTGATAACTCAAATGCATTGTCATTTAAGGTCAATGGCCCTTCACAATCTGTTATAAAT
>JAUNXN010000110.1 GCA_030539795.1 Methanobrevibacter sp. | reverse complement strand
CTGACTGTTTAATGGAATTGAGTATCGGAGGGGACTTGGATGTAATAAGAAGAAGAGTATTGGACATGTCCCCATTGCCTGTAGGTTCCGTACCAGTTTATCAAGCAGCAATTGAAGCCATCAGAAGAGACGGTTCTGTAATTTACATGGATGAAGATGATTTGTTTAAAACCATCGAAAAACAAGCCAAAGATGGTATTGACTTTATGGCAATCCACAGCAGTATCAACATTGAAACATTAACCAGACTCAAAAGACAAGGCCGTGTTACAGGTTTAGTCTCCAGAGGAGGTTCATTCATGTCTGGATGGATTGTTGAAAACGAGAAGGAAAACCCACTATACGAAAACTTTGATTATGTTTTAGAAATTGCAAAAGAACATGACGTTGTTCTTTCACTTGCAAACGGTATGAGAGCAGGATCTATCGCCGATTCCACAGATAGGGCCCAAATCCAAGAATTGATCATTTTAGGAGAATTAATCGACAGATCCCGTGAAGCCGGAGTACAATGTATGATTGAAGGGCCGGGACACATTCCAATCAATGAAATCCCAACAAACGTAATGATTCAAAAGAAAATGTGTTCCAACGCTCCTTTCTATATGTTAGGACCAATTGTATGTGATGTGGCACCGGGTTACGACCATATCGTATCTGCAATAGGTGCAGCATCCTCCGCAAAAGCCGGAGCAGACTTCATCTGCTACGTGACCCCTGCAGAACACCTTGCTCTTCCAAACCCTGATGACGTAAGGGAAGGAGTGATAGCCACCAAAATCGGAGCTTATGCAGGAGACCTTGCAACCGGCCAAGTCGACGGTTCACAGGATTTGGCTATGGCTGAAGCTCGTAAAAAGCTTGACTGGGAAGCACAATATGCCTGTGCAATGTTTCCGGAAGCTGCACGTGCGAAAAGAGACCAAAGACCTCCTGAAGAAGAGGACACATGTACAATGTGCGGCAACTTCTGTGCAGTGAAAATCGTCAACGAATGGTTGGACCAATCCGACTCTGACCTCATTAAATAGATATTTATTATCTATTTTTTCTTTTTTTATTCGACTTTAAACAACACCACCACAAATATTACTTAATTAAAATAATCTTTTTATATTAATAACAACAAAGATTAATTCAGTATTTAACTTATTTTACGATAACTTTTTTATTAAAAATGGTGAATATAGATGACACATTGGATTGAAAACATAGCTAACGAATTAAGCAAAATGGATGTAGAAGAACATATCATCGCAAGTGGAACCTCCATTTCAGGTTCCATACACATTGGAAACTCATGCGATATTTTTGTAGCTAATGGAATAGGAAAGAAATTAAGAGAAAAAGGAATTAAAGCAAAAACCATTTGGATTGCAGACGACCATGACCCGCTCAGAAAAGTCCCATATCCACTGCCTGAAGATTATGACAAATACCTAGGAATGCCATACTCAATGATTCCATGCCCTGACGGATGCTGCGCTAACTTTGTAGAACACTTTGAAAAACCTTTACTATCTGTCATGGACGACTACGGAATTGAAATGGAAGCAAAATCCGGTTTTGAAATGTATAAAAACGGAGACTATAATGATTACATTAGAACCTCCCTTGAAAAGGTAGAGGAAATCAAAGAAATCTTCAATCAATACAGAAGAGAACCATTGGCAGATGACTGGTTGCCTTACAACCCAATCTGTGACGAATGTGGACGTGTAAACACCACTTACGCTTATGACTACGACGGCGACATCATCAAATACAGATGCGAATGTGGCCACGAAGGTGAAATGGATATCAAATCCGGAAACGGTAAACTTACCTGGAGAGTGGAATGGGCTGCAAGATGGAAAATATTCGGAACAACCTGCGAACCATTCGGAAAAGACCACGCTGCAAGTGGTGGATCCTACGACGTGAGTAGTGTCATTTCTGAGAAAATATTCGATTATCCTGCACCATATCCAGTGCCATATGAATGGATTACCCTTGACGGTGAAGCCATGAGTAAATCCCACGGAGTATTCTTTGCTCCTGAAGAATGGTTGAAAATCGGACCTGCAGAAAGTCTTCACTACTACCTGTTCAGGTCAAAACCTATGAAAGCAAAAGATTTCTCACCAAGAATGCCTTTCTTGGATTTCATTGACCAATTCGATACTGTTGAAAAGGTATTTTATGATGAAGTTGAAGCTCCATCCGAAAAAGAAGGCAAAAAATTCAAAGAGATTTATGAAATAGTTCAAATGACTCCTGATGCTCCTTTGCCTTTCAGACCGCCATTCAGATTTTTGGTTAACGCTTACCAAATTGCAGGAGATGACCTTGAAAAAATCTTTGGAATTCTTAAAAGGAATTCCCAATTAACAAAAAGCTTTAAAGATAAGGAATTCGGCGATTTAACCGATTTAGAAATGGCTCAATACAGAGAAAGAGTCGACAATGTAATTTACTGGTTAGACACTTATGCACCTAAATTTGTAAAATTCCAAGTGCAGGAGAAAAGCATTCCAAAATTACCGTTAACAGATGACCAGACCAAATTCTTAAATGATTTGGCTGATTTGATGGAAACTACCGAATTCGATGATGCGACTGCATTGCACGATGCAATGTATGAAATCCTAGAAGCACAAGGATTAAAACCACAAAAAGGATTCCAAGCTATTTACAAAATGATTCTTGGCCAAAAACAAGGCCCAAGAGCAGCATCATTCTTGTTAAGCTTAGATAAAGACTTTGTTGTGAAAAGATTAAGACAAGAAGCTTAATCTTTTAAATTTTCTTTTTTTAAAATTAAATTAAACTTTTAAACTCTTTTTTGAAAAGAATTTCATCGCCGTTTTCAACTAGATGATAATCTAATCTTTTAAATATGTCAATCAGGATATCCTCTTCACTGTCAAAACTGACGACGACACTTTTGAATTCATAATCAATAGCTATTTTTTCAAGCTGCCTAATCAGTTTATATGCAATTTTTTCACGCTCATCATATGAATTTAAAAACAAAGTAGTGATTTCAGCGGAATCTCCATCATACACCTTAAAACTGCTGCATCCCACAGTTTTTCCAAAACTCATCAAAAGCAATACGACTTGCGGTTCTTCCAGAAAGCATCCAAAAGAATTGCAAAATTCAATAAATCTTTCATCCCTCTCATCAGTTACTATGATTTCCATTATTTAACCTCTGTAGTATTTCCAACTTTTGCAAGCTCTTCATCCCAAATTTCCGAATTATTGCAGGAAAATTTTAAAAACAAGTCCCTGCACTTCAAATCATTCAATACAACAACATCAACACCATTGCATTTAAGGAAATTCTCAGCGCCCATCAAGGTAGTATTCTCCCCAATCACGACACGAGGAATATTATACAGAATTACCGCTCCCGCACACATCGGACAAGGGGATAATGTTGTATAAAGTGTGCATTTAATGTAATCTTCATAATTTAGACGGCCAGCATTTTCAATCGCATCCATCTCCGCATGCAAGATAACAGAATCATTTTGGATTAATCTATTATGGCCTCTGGAAATAATTTCATCATCCTTAACCAGAACGGCACCAATAGGAATCCCTCCATCGGCTAAAGATTTTTCAGCTTCTTTAATGGCCTCTTGCATAAAATAAGCATCATTTGTCATTTTAAAAAAAAAAATAATAAAAAGATGATGTTAATCATCTATTTAAATCTATTAAATAATCCTTTATTGGATTGTTTTTCTAATTCCTCTTCAAGTTTTACGATTTGTTTGTTCAAATCAGAGATTGTACTTTTAGATTCATTAGATAATTTGTCATAGCTGCTTTCTTTTAATTTGAGCTGAGTTGTAAGTGAAGAAATTTCTGATTTATATCCGTTTATTTCTTCTTTATTTTTACTGTCAACCTCATCTTTATAATTTCCAAGTTCGATGAGTTCGGATCTTAGCTTATCAACTTCTTCAGAAAGGTCTATGTTTTCTTTTCTAGCACCAGATAATTTTTCTTTCAAATCATCGATTTCAATAGCCAATTGTTTATTTTCGCCTTTTATTTCATCGACATTGACGCTAGCTAATTTTTCTTTATAATGATCAATT
This sequence comes from Methanobrevibacter sp., assembly GCA_030539795.1. Taxonomy (GTDB): domain Archaea; phylum Methanobacteriota; class Methanobacteria; order Methanobacteriales; family Methanobacteriaceae; genus Methanocatella. The sequence goes on along the minus strand of JAUNXN010000110.1, from coordinate 475 downwards.
TTAGATTCAAGCTCTTCTTTAATGGAGTTGATTTCATTTTCTAATTTATCAGCTCTTACTTTATTAACTGCGCCTTCTGCACCTAATTTACCAATTTGATTACTTAAATCTGCATTAATATCCAATTGATCGAAATATTTTCTAGTACTTTTTTCTAATGCATCAGTTAATTCCCTTTTAAGAGATTTTAACTCGGCATTTTCCTTTTTAAGTTTAGGAATAACTTTGTTAGTCAAATAATTAAGTTCACTAGATTGATTAGATAATTTCTTTTCCCTTTCACCTAGTTTAGCTTTCAAGTCATTGATTAAATTGGAATCAGGTTCTTCTTTAGGTTTTTCCTCAACCTTTTTGGCAGGTTCTTCAACCACTTCAGGCTCTGCTTCCTCTTCAACAGGTTCCTCAACAGTTTCCTCAACCACTTCAGGTTCAGCTTCCTCTTCAACAGATTCTTCAGCTGTTTCTTCAATAGGTT
>JAUNXN010000109.1 GCA_030539795.1 Methanobrevibacter sp. | reverse complement strand
AAGATATTGTGAAGATGTAAGGGTTAATCCGCTAATCTGCACGCCGCCCTCTAAAATAATTCCGATGTCCTGAAATTCAGCGTCAGTTGCATCAACAATGCATCCTGAATCAAAAAGGATGAATCTGGAAAACTCATCGGAGGTAAATGTTCCTTCCATCTTATAGGTTCCGGCACTGACCCTATCCTCGAATCCGTATGTCTGGAAATTTTGAGGAGTGATAATCTCATAATCATCGCCAAGCATATCCTTATCATTGGATGTGGCGAGTTTTTCCTTTGTATTCTCTACGCTTTTTACATCCGTACTTGCAGCGATATCGTCGACAGACATGGCATCTGAATCGCCAATATCACCGTCCGTATCCATTTCATCAACTACAGGAGAACTAAGCTCTAATTCTCCAGTGCCTACAACTGCATCCTGTGCAGTCGTATTCAAGTCTTCAGTCGCACTTGCGACTCCCATCAACATGATTGCCAGCAAAATCATGCTAACTATAATAATCTTATTTAACTTCAAAAACTCACCATTTTATAATGAATTCATATTCAAAAATAATCGAATATTAATACATATTTATTTATTAAAATAATATTTATAATTTATCAATGTAATTTTAAAAAGAAAAAAAATAGCAGTAAAACAAAATCAAATGTTTCCCAGATGGACATGTTTTATGCCCTTCTCAATTGCAATTTGGCGGGCCTTAAACAAGATTTCAGGCTCGGTGGGTGAAATGTCATTCATCTTATAGTATGGAAATGCTCTTGAAAAGTGAAGCGGCACTTCAGGGCCAAGTTCATTTACAACAAAATCGCACAATTGGGTTATCTCATCTATTGAATCATTATAATCGTTTATGATTAGATTTGTAATCTCCAAATGCTTTCCTTCATCATAGATTCTTTTCAGATTATCCAATACCACGCTCAAGTCGGCGCCGCATACCTTCTTATAGAAATCCTGAGACATTCCTTTCAAGTCTATATTAAAGGCATCCACGAATGTAAGGACCTCTTCAAGGGACTTGTCCGAATAGTAGCCGTTGCTTACATAAATTACCTTCAAATCATTTCTTCGGGCAAGAAGGGAAGTCGCCTTGCTGAAAGGCAGATGAATGGTAGGTTCATTATATGTCCAGGCAATTGACTTGCAGCTGTATTTCAGCGCATTTTCAACAATTGCTTCCGGCGTGACCTTAATTCCTCTCGAATAGTCATATTCCTGGGAGATGGTGTAATTCTGACAGTGCCTACAGGTCATGTTGCATCCGAATCCTCCGATTGAGTATGTAAATGTGCCTGGTAAAAAGTGATTCAAAGGCTTTTTTTCGACAGGGTCCGGGCTTAGGGATGAAACCAATCCGTATGACATGTCAAATAGCTCACCGTTAATGTTTTTATGTTGCCTGCAAACCCCAAAATTACCGTCAGCTATCTTGCAGTAATTGGCGCAGATTTCGCATCTGACCTTTTGCGTTTTAGAGCTTTTTTTATATAGGTCATTGTTCACTAACATAATGCTCATAGCCCCTGTTCTCTATTCTTTCGACGAATCCGTTTTCCAAGGTAAGCTCAATGACATCGGAATCGGTCACTTCGCCTATTACCCTACAGTCAATAGGCAATTTTTCAAGATTTTCCTTTGAAAGCGTAAAGAGAAGCTCAAAATCCTCTCCGACATGGAAAATCAAATCCAGATAATCAAGGTTTAATTGATCGGACAGCTCCTTATATTCATCCGATATTCCTAAAAATTCCTCATAAATCATGAAGCCGAATCCGTCCTTTTTAATTTCATACAGTTCGCTTGCAAGGCCGTCTGTAATATCGGTGGCCGAGGTCGCAAAATCCCTTAAAATCAAAGCCTCATCAAGCTTCGCCCTTGGCTTTAGTGCATGCTTGGCATAGACATTGTCTAAAGTGTCTAGCTCAAAGCCCAACGCCGCAAGCCCAATGTCTCCCGTGATTGCTATCAAATCGCCCTTGTCATAGGTATCCTTCATAATAGGCTTTTCGGCCAGTCCCAGCGCGGTTCCGGTGATGATGATTTCATCCGCCTCATTGGTATCGCCTCCAATCAGGGGAATCCCATAATAAATGCAGGCCTTTAAAACGCCGTCTATTATTTGCTTAAAATGAGTCAAATCCAAATCCTTTGGCATTGCTATTGCCAGCAAAAACCCTAAAGGCTCAGCCCCCATGGCAGCAAGGTCACTGACGTTAACGGTGACGGCCTTAAATCCCATGTCAAAGTATGACATGTTTTCGGGAAAGTGCCTTGATTGGATAAGCATGTCGGTGGTTGAAATCAGGTTTGTAGAACCAAGTTCAGTGATTGCGGTATCATCCGGAGTTATGCTTCTAGAATGGGATATGATGTATCTTACAAGTTCCTTTTCGCCAATGTCTGAGACTTTCAAGGTCATGAATATTAGTATAGATTTTAAAATTAATAAGTTTTAAGAATGTGGATTCTTTAATTCATTTGCTGTAACTATATTTAATTATACAAAATGACCATTTATAAATAGATTCTTCTGATTCCTTTGATTTTATCAAAGTCGGAATCAAATGAGACGATAACTGACACATTATTGTCAATCATTGTTTTTAAAATTGTGCAATCGGAATAGTTGACACTTAGATTATAATAGTTGAATAGGTTTAAGCTTTCATTATAATCTTCATTGGTTAGAAAAACCACTTTATCTAAGTTTAGTAAGGTATCCATTATTTCAGTTAGTCCAATTTTATGATTATTCTTCTTTAAACTGTTTAAAACTTCAACAAGTACCGTATTATTAATTATTTTTCTTTCTTTATCAATGATTGGTCTTAACTGATGAGCTTTCTGGTGATAATCATCATTATCAATCATCAATCCAATTAGGTATGTACTATCTAAAAATATCATAGGAACCTAATAAGTTTTTTTCTTTAATTCGACACTGTTGGTTGGTACATCAGAATGTGATATGCCATCTAATTTTTCCAGGTTCTTGTCCCCTTCAGGTTTATCAAAAGACAGCATTGCTTCAATTTCACTAATGCTCATTACCTTAGTTGGAGTGTCATCCTCCTTTAAACCTTTTAAAATATATTTGTTTGCCAAATCAAATTGAGTAATTCCTGTTTCAACACTTTTAAGTTTCAACAATTGCTTAATATCCTCATCGATTCTAATAGTTGTTGCCATTCAATCACTTCCAAAAAAAAATATGATGTATATTTGTATACTAATTTACTTTTATATTAATATATTAATCTTTTGAATAAGACAAATAATAAGAAAAAACCGTTAAGCCCATCAGATTAACACTGCCAAACTACGACTGTATGCAAAAACACTAAAGTGATTCCGCATCACCTAAAAAGAATAATATCAAAGTAAAAAAAATAGAATTAAAAATTAGATATGATTAATCATCAAACATCAATTTAAATCATTGAATTTTAAAAATTAAGGGTCGTTTCAGAACTATAAGTGTTCTGAAACTCTGTCCTTGATGATTTCATACATTCTCTTATCGACTCCTAAAGGATCTGTCAATACGATTTCGCCATCGAATTCGACCGGCTCGTCATCATGGTCATGATGGTGGTGATGATGATGTCCGTGATGGTGGCCATGGTCGTGGTCATCATGGTCATGATGGTGGTGATGATGGCCTTCATCGCCTTCATAATCGCTTTCAATACCTAATAAACCTGGAATGTCCCTTTTTGTATGAAGTCCATGTGCAACGAATACCGGTACAACAATTATCTTTTCCAAATCGTTTTCCTCTGTTAATTTTTTAATTGTTTCTGGAATGCCCGGCTTTCTGATTTCCATGAAGCCGTATTCCACAGGCATGTCCGGAAATTCTTCCGCATACATTTCTTTATAAGCTTTAATTACTTCCTCACCATCATCCAATCTTGAACCGTGGCTTAATAGTAAGATTCCTGTTTTCTTATCAGACATAATTTATCATCCTCAATAAGTTATAAGTTAAATTCAGTTAAGTTATCTTGATTAAAAAATTCATCAAAAAAATATATGGAAAATTATAATTTTTCATTTACCATATCAATCAAAATGTCAATTAGAATATCGTCGGCCTTGATAGGCTCAGGATATAATATTTCACCGTCAAACTCGACTGGAGTCAAGTCATGCACATGATCATGGTCGTCATGGTCATGGGAATGACTGTGTGAATGCTCATGTTCCTCTAAAAATCCCAGGATATGCGGAATGTCATGAGTTGTGTGCATTCCCGGAGCTATGAATACCGGAACAACAACCAGCCTTTCCAAATCGTTTTCATCCACCAGCTTGTTGATGGATTCAGGTATGCTGGGTCCGCACAATTCCATGAATCCGAAACTTGAAGGCAATTCGCAGGTCTTTTCAAACTTATTGTATAATGCAGTTGCAAATTCCTTATTATAGTTTAATCTGGAACCGTGGGTCACAAGCAGGATTCCTGTTTTTGCGCCGTCATCCAATTTGGAATCTTTTAAAGCTTCACTGATTCTTTTATCAATGATATCCAAAAGCTCATCGCGAGGTCCGATTGAACTTAAAAGCTCAA
>JAUNXN010000024.1:2441-17140 GCA_030539795.1 Methanobrevibacter sp. | reverse complement strand
GCATCCAATGTGGAAAGTGTGCATTCGGATGTCCTGCCGATGCAAAATGGTCCGGTAAGGACTTTACCGATGATGCTGTTGAAGCCGGAGCGACATTGATATGTGAAGCTGAAGTGACTGAAATTTTAAGTGAAGATGGTAAGGTTTCAGCCGTAAAATACGTCAAGGACGGCGTTGAAGAGATAATCGAAGCTGATAAAGTAATCCTGGCCGCAGGCGCCATTGGCTCTACCATGATTTTAAGAAAATCCGGATTCGAGCAGGCGGGCCGTGAAATATTCTTCGATCCGTTCGTTTCTGTCGGAGGATACATAAAGGACATCAACTTCAATACCGAGGTTCAGATGGCTGGTTTGATAATCGGTGAAAACTTCGTCCTATCACCGCATTTCTCATCATTCATCAGAGCAAACATTCCCGATGATAATGTGACCGATAGTGATATCTTAAGCATAATGGTCAAAACTGCAGATGAATGCAAGGGCTATGTGACCGACGATGGTGACGTAGTTAAAATAAACACCATTCAGGACATCAGATATCTGGCAGAAGGAGCCGCTACAGCAGGTTTTGTTCTTGAAAAGGCAGGAGTTGACCCAAATACAATAGGTTCAACCGTGTATAGGGGAGCACATCCTGGAGGAACTGCAAAAATCGGTGAAATTGTGAACAGCAATCTGGAAACAGAAATTAAAAACTTCTTTGTCTGTGATGCAAGCGTATTGCCGATATCACCTGGAAAACCGCCTATATTGACAATTCTGGCATTGTCTAAGAGATTGGCAGATTATCTAAAAAAAGAATAGAAGATTATTCGAATTGTTTATCGATATCTTCTGTTTTTATTAATTTTTCGCAATAATGGCACCTGACAACAGGAGGATTCTTATTAACAACATTAAAAATTGGTGTTATGGGTTCATTTCTGTTGTTGGTGATGCATTTTTGATTGGTACATTTAATTATTGATGTAATTTTTTCAGGAAGTCCAATCTTATCCTTTTTAACAGGTTTGAAACCCCTTATAATATTGATTGTAGCTTTTGGAGCAATCAATGCAATCTGGTTAAGTTCCTGGTGGTCCAATTCCCTGTTTTCAATTTTTAGGATATCTTTTCTACCGATTTCTTTTGAAGATACGTTCATAGCTATTGTAACGTTTTGGGTAGTTTCATCAGGAAGACCCAATATTTTTAAGATATGTAATGCTTTATTGGCTGTAATATGGTCAATTACAGTACCGTTTTCAATAGCTCGAATTTTTAGTTCTGATTTTTTATTTTCAATCAATTTAATCTACCTTACATACATTTTTAAAACTTTTGCATCGATAATCGCTTCAGTATCACTAACCAGCTTTTCAGGACTTTTGCCTTTTGTTGCAAGGGTGAAGGTTTCAATGACTCTGCCGCCTCTCATTTTGATTTTCTCTTCAAGCCTTTCGATATTTGTATCGCCACGGCTGTTGTCCATGGTTGCGAACAGGATTACATCTTTTCCGGTCAGGTTGCATCTGTCGATAATTGTTAAAATTGCAGGGGTCGGATTTCCCGCCCATGTCGGTGTACCGAATATGATTGTATCATAGCCTGTCAAGTCGACTCTTGCAGGGACAATGTCTGTTTTGTTTTCTCTAAATGCATTGATTGATGCAAATATTTTATTTTTAAATCCTTCACGATTTTTCAAATCATGAATTCTTACCATGCTTGCTCTTAGATTTTGAGCTAATGTTTTAGCTACTAATTCTGTTGTTCCCCCTTGTGAATAATAGATAATTAATGTAGCCATTTTAATCTCCTCTATTTTTTGTTAAGGATGAAGACCCAAGTGTGTCAGTCCTGCGCGTTCATCAATGCCAAGGACAAGGTTCATGTTTTGGATAGCTTGGCCTGATGCTCCTTTAACAAGGTTGTCAATGGCTGAAAGCATCACCAATCTTCCGGTATTGTCAATTTCAAATCCTCCGATGTGCACGAAGTTTGATCCTCTAACCGCACTTAAATGTGGGATTTCCCCTTCATCCATAAGTTTGATAAAGTATTCATCGCCATACTCTTTTTCGTATAATGCCCTGATTTCATCAGGAGTAATATCTATGTTTTCCTCTTTTAAAAAGCTATGGCTTGTTGTTTGGATTCCCCTGTTCACCGGCACAAGATGTGGTGTGAATGATACTTTAACGTCTTCAAATCCATGCAATTCCTGTTGAATTTCAGACATGTGCCTGTGTGAGGATATCTTATATGGGTTTACGTTATCAGCAATATTCGGGTAATGTGTAGTTGCTGACGGATTAACTCCCGCTCCGCTGACGCCTGTTTTTGAATCTATGATGATTCTGTCAACCAAATCATTTTTCACCAATGGATATGATGATAGGATTGCGCCTGTTGGGAAACATCCCGGATTGGCAACAAGATCTGATTTTTTGATTTCATCTCTGTACAGTTCAGGAAGTCCGAATGCTCCTTTATGCTCTTTATCGGTGTGTTCCATGCCGTACCATTTTTCATAGACTGCAGTGTCTCTGTATCTGTAATCCCCGCTTAAGTCAACCACTTTTGCGCCGGTATCTAAAATTTCCGGCACGATTTTCATTGATGCTCCGTGAGGTGTTGCCGTAAACACTACATCAGCATCCAATTCGGAAGGATGTTTGTTTGTAAATACGAGTCCTGAATCTCTTACATGTGGATGAATCTTATGCGCTGGGGTGCCGTCGTATTGTCTTGAAGTGATGTCTGTTACTTCCACTTCCGGATGGTTTGAAAGCATTCTCAAGAGCTCTCCACCAGTATATCCGCTTGCTCCTATAATAGCCACTTTAAACATTTATAATCTCCTCCTTAATCTTCACAATTATCCAATATTTTACCTTCAAAGTCAGTATTTTTAATCTTTTTAATAATCTTACAGCTGCTGTCAAGCTCATCTTTGTGATAAACCTTAACGCGCTGAACACGTGCCTTCAAACCCCTATCATCAATTGCCTTTTGCAGCTTTTCAACATTGTGGGTTTGGTCAGGTCCGATAGCTATAATGTCCGGGTCAATTTCCTTTACAATTTTAAAGATATCTCCCTCTTCATTACCAAGATAAGCTTCATCTACGGGTTTTAACATTTTAATCAATTCCAAACGCTGATTTTCTCCAACAATCGGGACTCTTTTTCTTTTCTCAACAGTTGAGTCACGTGCAACAACAACATAAAGTTTGGAATTGTATCCTCCAAGGTTTTTTGCTTCTTCCAAGTAGACTCCATGTCCAGGATGGAGCAAATCGAAAGTTCCGCTTGCCATTACTTTTTTCATCTAATTACCTCTTTTGGTACTTTAACGCTTCAGTCAAATCAATTTTATCCTTATAAAGTGCAGAGCCGATTACTATTCCTTCCACTCCGCTTTCATTTAGTTTTTTAATGTCATCTATTGTTGAAATTCCGCCTGAATAGACAATAGGCAAATCAACAGATTTTTTCAGTTCCTCTACAGGTTCTGTGTAAAATCCACCTAAAAGCCCTTCAACATCAACATTTGTAAATAGGATGCTGCCTGCTCCATGGTCCTTAAATTCCTGTGAGATTTCAGCAGGGCTTTTGTCAATCTTTTCCTGCCAGCCTTTAATGACTACCTTGTTGTCTTTGCTGTCAAGTGAAATCATTATTCTGTCGGATCCGTATTCATCTGAAAGCTGTGTAATGGTTTCGGGCTGCTGTATTCCCATTGTTCCGATTATCACTCTTTCGATATCCAAATCCAGAAGTTCTTTTGCATATTCAACGCTTCTTATTCCCCCTCCCAATTGTATTGGAACGGAAACCTCTTTTAGGATTTTTTTAATGATGTCAAAGCTTGCAACGCCGTTGATGGTTCCATCCAAATCAATGACATGGATGTTGCGAGCTCCCAAATCCTCCCAGTGTTTTGCAACAAGTTCGGGATTTTCTATTTCTACCATTTCACTTCCAGGTTCGCCTTGAACAAGCTGTACGCATTTGCCGTTCTTGATGTCAACTGCAGGCATTATTAACATTTCATCTTTTTTAAATGACATTTGGATTTTTTCCTATAATATTTTATTATAATATAACTTTTGTTTTGTAATGTTTTATATGTATTGATTATATAAGTAGTATCATGAATGAAAATCTTTATGGATTATTTGATGAAATATTAATTTCAGATTATTTAATCAAGGATGAGGGCTCTAAAAAAATAATCGAGTTTGGGGAAAATGCCAAATATGGAATAATGGAGACCTATTCAATATTTCCTGGAGTAATTATCTCTTACATTGATATGAATGTGGATGATATGACTGATGTTTTTTCAGAGAGTAATATAAGCCCCCGCATGTTAGAAATTAATCATTGTTCCGAAGGGAGATATGCTTATCAGGTAGGTGATGACAGCATAATCTATTTTGGAAAAGGCGATTTGTGCATAAGTATTTCTGATGTTACAAAAACCATTTCAGATTTCCCATTGGGTTATTATAGGGGATTGGAGATTTTCATGGATGTTGATGTTGCTAATAATCATATTAAAAAACTTCTTCCTGATTTTAATCTAATTGAATTTTATGAAAATTTGGAGCAGAACAAGGGATATGTCCTTGTCAGGGCCAATGAAAGGATAGACCATGTGATTGGGGAATTGTATGATGTGGACGATAGAATTAAAGACCCGTATTATAAATTAAAATGCATTGAATTGCTGCTGTTCTTTTCCATCACTGAATTTAAAAACGAAAGCAGAATATCTCTTTCAAAAAAGCAGTCTGACATAATTGAGATGGTTAAAGAGGATTTGACCAGTAATTTGGACATGAAAATTACTATTGATGGGCTGTCTGAAAAATATGGGATAAGCAAAACAACATTAAAAAATTGCTTTAAGGAAGTTTACGGAAAGCCGATTTACAAATGGCGAAAGGAGTATAAGCTGGATTATGCGTGCAGGTTAATCGAAGAAGATGAATATCTGCTTTCTGAGATATCTGAAATGGTGGGATATTCCTCGCCTTCTAAGTTTGCTCAAGCTTTTAAGGAATATTTCGGATGCACACCCTCCGAGTATAAGAAATCAAGATTGTCTTTTTAGTATATTTTTTGTCTTTTTAGTTCAAATACATTTATATACCAATTTAAATTAATCTTATAACTGAAAATAGGTATATTTAATTTATTTTTTGTTAAATAACTAATTTAACTCTTTTATTTTATTTTTTAAATATTTTAAAAGTGCAGTCTTTTTTGGTTATTTTAAATTTTTAGGTATACCTAAATTAAATTTTAAGGAGATATTAATGTCAAATACAGAAAATAAAAATAAATTTATTAGATTATTAAGTTATTCTGGTAATTATAAATATTTAACAATTATAGGTATGTTTTTATCTGCTTTAAGTGCTATCTGTTTATTAATTCCATTTATTTATATATGGGATGTGGTGAATGCCCTTTTAACAGTAGCCCCGGATTTCGCAAAGGCACAAAACTTAGGCACTTATGCTTTCAATGCATTTCTGTTTGCCGTGCTCGGAATCGTTTTGAACTTTTTCGGTTTAATGGGAACTCACTTATCAGCTTTTAAAAACGAGAAAAATATGAAAGATGCTGCAGTAGGCCATTTGCTCAAATTGCCGTTAGGCTATTTTTCCAACCACACAAGCGGCGGACTTAGAAAAGTAATTGATTACAGCACTGCAAAAACTGAAACATTCCTAGCTCACCAATTGTTTGATTTAGTGGGAGCTATTGTAACTCCAATAGTATTTTTAATATTGTTATTCAGTTTCGATTGGATTCTAGGCCTAATCTGTTTAATTCCAATAATATTATGTTTTATATTTATGTATCCAATGTTTTCTAGTGAATCTCAGAATATCATGGTTAAATATCAGGAATACTTAGAAAAAATGAATGCAGAAGCGGTTGAATATGTGAGGGGAATTCCAGTTACAAAGGCATTCCAGCAGAGTGTTTTTTCATTTAAAAATTTCATTGATGCAATTAAGAATTATGCCAGGTTTTCAGCAAACTATTCCCTTTCCACCCAACTTCCAATGACTGCATTCACCGTTTCCATCAACGGATTTTTTGCCCTGTTGATTCCTGCGGGGATATTGCTTGCAGGGGCATTGGTGGACGTTAAGTTTTTAGCAAATTTCATGTTTTATGTAATATTCACACCGATATGCGCCGTGATGATGAATAGAATCATGACAGTTTCACAGGATTGGATGTTGGCAAGCTACGCTTTAGAAGGAATTGAATCAATATTAAATGAGGAGCCTTTGGTCGAGGCAGCTAATCCTCAAAAGCCTAGGAATCATTCCATTGAATTTGAAGGCGTTTACTTTGACTATGACAAGACCGATTCGGATGAATATATATTGAATGATGTCAATTTAAAGATTAATGAAAATGACTCCGTTGCGTTGGTCGGCCCGTCCGGCGGGGGAAAAACTACAATAGCCTCTTTGATTCCAAGATTTTGGGATGTGGATAAGGGAAGCATTAAGATAGGTGGCATCGACGTAAGGGATATTTCAACAAGAGAATTAATGGAAAATATCTCTTTTGTTTTCCAGAATACTACTCTATTCAAGGATTCAATTTACAATAATGTGGCTATTGGTCGTAAAGGAGCCTCAAGAGAGGATGTTAAAAAGGCACTCAGCTTAGCCCAATGCGATGATGTCATTGACGAGTTGCCTGATGGAATCGATACAGTAATTGGAACTGAAGGAACATATCTTTCAGGAGGTCAACAACAGAGAATTGCCCTTGCAAGAGCAATACTTAAGGATGCTCCAATCATTATTTTGGATGAAGCTACTGCACTGGCAGATCCTGAAAATGAGTACATGATTCAAAAAGCGATTTCCGAAATCACCAAAGACAAAACAGTCATCATGATTGCACATAGGCTATCCACAGTCAAAAACGTGGATAAGATTTATGTTGTTGAAAATGGCAGAATCGTTGAGCAAGGAAATCATGACAGCCTTGTTGAAGACAATGGTCTTTATTCAAGGATGTGGGACGAATTCAACCAATCCATACAATGGAAAGTTAAAAGTGAGGCGATATAATGTTATCCGAATTTTTTACAAGAAGATTTGGACTTACAAAAGAGGGGTCCGATAATCTAATTAAAGGAATAATCTATACAACCCTTTTAAACATTGCGCTCATGCTTCCGGTAGGTTTGTATGCATTGCTAATTTATATGTGGGTTGAGCCTCTGATGGGCGGCGAAATAATCGAACCGAACCTTGGCATGTTCATTGTGCTGATATTGATTGTTTTGGGCATTATCTTCGCATTTGCATGGAAACAGTATCACTTCGTTTTCAATACAACTTATACTGAAAGTGAAAAAAGAAGAATTAATCTTGGTGAAAACTTAAGAAAACTCCCATTGTCCTTTTTTGAAAATAGGGACCTGGCTGACTTGACTTCTACAATAATGAACGACTGTACTGATTTGGAGCATGTTTTTTCACATGCAATTCCACAGTTGCTCGGTTCAATCATTTCGTTGTGCATTGTTGCAATAGGTATGTTTGCATTTGATTGGAGATTAGCTATTGCACTTTTATGGGTAGCTCCGGTTGCATTCATCATATTATATGTTTCAAGAGGCCTTATTTACAAATCAGGAGATATCGTATTGCATGATTTGCTCAATTGTGGAGATGCAATGCAGGAATGCATTGAATCAATCAGAGATTTAAAATCATATAATTATGAGAAAGAATATTATGGAAAAATCAGCAGTTTAACTTCCACTATTGAAAAATCAAGAATTAAAGCTGAATTGATGGCTGCTGCAGGCGTTATCACAGGTAAAGTAGTTTTAAACCTCGGAATTGTTTCAGTTATTCTCGTGGGTTCATATTTGATTGTTAATTCACAGGTGTCCATTTTCACATTACTGATATTCTTAATAGCATCTGCAACAGTTTATTCCCCTCTGGAAAACGGACTGATGTTTTTAGCAGAAATCTTGATGATGGACAATAAAATCGAGAGAACTAAAGAGATTGAAAGTCTTGTCGTTGAAGGTGGCTTGACTGAATATACATTAGACGGCTATGATGTTGAATTTAAGGATGTTAACTTCAATTATGATGATTTGAAGAATGTTTTAACAGATATTTCATTTGTTGCAAAACAGGGTGAAGTCACTGCACTTGTCGGACCGTCCGGTGGCGGTAAATCTACTGTTTCAAAGCTTGCCGCAAGATTCTGGGATCCTGTATCCGGTGAAGTGTCCCTTGGAGGACAGGATTTGTCCAAATTGGACTCAGAAAAACTACTTGAAAACTTCTCAATCGTTTTTCAGGATGTAATTCTATTCAACAATACAATTCTGGAAAACATTCGTGTCGGAAGGAAGGATGCTACAGATGAAGAAGTAATCCAGGCCGCAAAACTTGCAGAATGTGATGAATTTGTCCAGAAGCTTCCCGATGGATATGATACTGTCATTGGTGAAAACGGTGAGCTGTTGTCTGGTGGTCAAAGGCAAAGGATATCAATTGCTAGAGCAATGCTTAAGAATGCAAATGTGATTCTTTTGGATGAGGCAACTTCGTTTTTAGATGTTGAAAATGAATCTAAAATTCAAAGAGCACTCTCTGAGTTGATTAAAAATAAAACTGTAATCATTATTGCTCACAGGATGCGTACAATTGCAAATGCAGATAAGATTGTTGTTTTGGATGAAGGCAGGATTGCCGAGCAGGGTTCACCCGAAGAGTTATTGTCTAACGATGGTTTATTCAAGAAGATGGTCGATTTGCAAAATTTAAGCGGGGAATGGCAAATTTAAATTCCCCATTATCTTCATTTTTAATTAAAAATAGGATATCAATAATTTTTTTAGGTATACCTAAATTTATATACTATGTAAAACAAAATTAACTACAATTAATTAAAGAAGGCATATTAATGAGTACAATCATAGAATTTAAGAATGTAAATAAAGAATATCAATCAGGAGATCACATTTTAAAAGCTATGGATAATGTTAATTTTACAATTGACGAAGGTGAATTTGTTGTAATCCTCGGGCCTTCAGGTGCAGGCAAATCAACACTTCTAAACCTTTTGGGAGGTCTGGATACTGTCACCTCCGGTGAGATTATCGTAAAAGGCAATCATGTGGAAAACTTCTCCGACAATCAGCTTACAAGTTACAGGGCGGAAAATGTAGGATTCATTTTCCAGTTTTATAACTTGATTCCAAATTTAACAGCTCTTGAAAATGTTGAGCTGATGAAGGACATTGTTGATGTAAACATAAATGGTTTGGATGTTCTGGACTCTGTAGGTCTTAAAGACCATGCCGGCCAATTTCCAGCACAATTGTCCGGTGGAGAACAGCAAAGGGTGTCCATTGCAAGAGCGGTAGCCAAACAGCCTACAATGCTTTTATGTGATGAGCCAACAGGAGCATTAGATTCAAAAACCGGTGTTTTAATCCTGAATTTGCTTCAGGATATGAGCAATAACAGGGATACAACAGTTGTCATTGTTACACACAATGCTATTTTGGCCGAAGCCGCCGATAAGGTAATCAGGATTAAGAACGGCCAGATAGAAAGCATTGCCGTTAATGAAAATCCAAAAAAGATCACTGATTTGGAATGGTGAGCATATGCTGTTCAAAAAGATGTTGAGAGACATCCGCAAGCACAAAACACAATTCCTATCAATTTTTCTGATGGCATTTTTGGGAGTGTTTGTCTTTGCTGGTGTCGGCGGAGAATCAGTGGGTCTTGAAATTAACAGTGAAAATTTTTACAATGACACTAACCTGGCGGACGGCTGGATTTATTCAGCCAATCTAAACGACCAGTTTCTGGATGACGTATACGCTTTGGGTCCAACCAATCAAATGGAAAGGCAGTTGGTTGTGGATTCGGTTGCGGACTTTTCAAATGACCCCGAGATTACACTGCATTTTGTTGAAAACAACACTATTTCAAAATTCTATCTGGTTGATGGAAAGCCGCTGAATATTAGTGATGATGACGGCGTATGGCTGGATAAGAGCTTTGCGGATGCTAAAGATTTGAAAGTAGGAGACAACATTACCTTCGAATTCAACGGATTTGAAATCGAAAAGGAAATCAAGGGTATAGGATATTCTCCGGAATATGTCTATCATGCTTCAAAATCATCCGTAATTCCGGACTTCTCCAAATTGGGCTTTGCATATCTGTCATATAAGGCGTTCCCAACAGACATCGTTCCGTATAATGTTTTAAATGTTAAGTTTGATGGAACACCGGAAACATTCAATGACCTGCTGTCTGACAAGTTGGATGGAGACTACAATTCATTTGTTGAAAGGTCAGAGCATTCCAGCGTAAGCCAATTTTCGGAAGAGATGGACCAGCATAAGATGATGTCCGGAATTTTCCCTGTCGTATTCATACTGATTGCAATGCTGATTCTGCTTACAACAATGACAAGAATCATTGCTCATCAGAGAAGCCAAATCGGTATCCTAAAGGCATGCGGATTTAAGGACAGGTCAATAATGTTCCATTACATCTCATACGGTTTCTGGCTTGTTTTGGTTGGATCTGTTTTGGGATTGATTATCGGACCGATGACATTGCCTCAGCTATTTTATCCGTCAATGAGCTCCACATACATCCTGCCTTCATGGGAACCGGCATGGAACATGGATTTTGTCTATGTTGCGGCTGCAATGATAATACTGTCAGTGCTGGTTTCATATTATGCCGTAAAAAGCATCTTCAATGAGAATCCTGCCGATACAATAAGGCCAAAGGTTCCGAAGGTGTCATCATCAGGCTTCGTTGAGAGATTTGCATTCTGGAAGCACCTGTCATTCAATGCCCGCTGGAATTATCGTGATGCAAAAAGGAACAAATTCCGGGCGTTAATGACAATAATTGGTGTAATTGGCTGTACTGCACTTCTGGTATCTGCATTCGGAATGTATGATGGAATGAATGATTTGAAGGAATGGGAATTCAATCAGATTAACCATTATGACTCTAAGCTGGTTATAGATGATGAAGCAAGCCTGTCTGAAATTGATGATGTTGCGGATGAAGTAAACGGTGATAAGGTAATGGAATCAGCCATTGAAATTGAACACGGTTCGGCCAAAAAGTCAGGTTCGCTATTGGTTTTAAACCACACCGATTTGATAACTCCTACTGATTATAATTGGAACAGAATCAAAATAGCTGATGATGAGGTTTCAATTTCACAGAAAATGGCTGACATGCTCGATGTTGGTGTTGGAGACACTATAAAATGGCATATAATGGGTTCAGATAAATGGATTAAAACAAAGATAGATAAAATCCATGCAGATCCGACCTCACAGGGTTTGATAATGTCCAGCGACAAGCTGGATGATTTGGACTTGAACTACACTCCAACCAGCATTGTGACAGCAGAACATGTCGACAAGAATTATTCAGCCGTTAAAACCACAAGTTCATTGAAGGATATGACCTCCAGCTGGGACGAGCTGACTGAAGCGATGTGGCTATTGATATACATTTTGATATTCTTCGCATCTCTTTTGGCGGTTGTGGTGCTTTATAATTTGGGACTGCTGTCATTTACTGAAATTGAACGTGAAATTGCTACATTAAAGGTATTGGGTTTCAAAACAGGGTCATTAAGAAGGCTGCTTTTAACACAGAACTTATGGTTTACAGCTATCGGATTCCTTTTGGGTATTCCAATCGGTTATTTGATATTGAAGGTAATGTGGGAGTCTTCAGGAGATTCATTTTACATTCTCCCGTCAATAACTCTTACAAACCTGATATTGACAGCTCTGATAACATTTTCACTGTCAATACTTGTAAACCTGATGTTTTCACGTAAGATTAAGAATTTGGACATGGTCGAGTCTCTAAAAGGTGTCGAATAGATTTCCATCTATTCGCACTCATTAGTGACAATTTATTAATTTTATTTTTTTTAATACTTTTCAGATATATCACTATTTTCAATTAGGTCTTCATGACACAATGCTTGATGTTAATGAAAATTAGCATTTGCCATTTGCAAGTTCATCGTTAACATGTCAATTAAATTAGTCATCATGTCAATTTAAAATAGGTTTTTTATATTTCATTTTTCTAATATATTATCATGTCACTATCTAAAAAAATGCTGAGGGATATAAAGATCAATAAGACCCAGTTTATTGCAATATTCCTGATGGCATTTTTAGGTATTTTTGCATATTGCGGAATTTATGCTGAGTATTATGGGCTGGAACAGACATCAGAAGGTTTTTACACTGATACTAACATGGCTGATGGATGGATTTACAATACTGATTTTGATGATTCGGCAGTTGATAAGGTAAACGCTTTTTCAACTCAAACTGACAGGCAGGAAGTTATTCAGGCCGTGGCAAATTTGGACAACAAGCCTGATTTTACCCTACATTTCATAGAAAAGGGAACGATTTCAAAGTTTTATTCAACCGAAGGAGAGGATTTCAACCCTGAAGATGAATCGGGGGTATGGCTGGATGAGCGTTTTGCGGATGCCCGTGATTTGAAAGTGGGAGATGAAATCACCTTCAAGTTCGGTGATTCTAAAATCAAAAAGGAAATTAAAGGTATAGGTTACTCTCCGGAATACATTTATGAAACATCTCCGAACTCATTGACTCCTGATTTTTCACAAATGGGATTTGCCTACCTATCAAGCAAGGCATATCCCGAAGATTTGGAATACAACAGATTACTGGTCAAATATAATCAATCAGACAGTGATTTTAAAGAGAAACTTGACAAATCAATTGATTATCTGTCATTCACTAAAAAAGAGGACCAGCTCAGCGTTGCCAAATTTGCAGATGAAATGGCACAGCACAAGATGATTGGGGATGTTTTCCCGATCGTGTTCATATTGGTGACATTTCTAACCCTTTTGACTACAATGAATAGGATTATTGCCCATCAGCGCACCCAAATCGGAATATTGAAGGCAGTTGGGTATAGGGATAAAACAATAATCCTGCACTACCTTTCATATTCGTTCTGGCCGGTTCTGGCAGGGGCTATTTTGGGTCTGATAACAGGGCCTATGATTATTCCCCAAATGTTCTATCCGACAATGTCCAAAGGATATAGCATGCCTAGCTGGCATCCCGGTTTTGACATGAGCTTTATCTATATTGCATTGCTGATGGTTCTGTCATCTGTATTGGTCACCTATCTGTCATGCAGAAGGATTTCAAAGGAAAATCCCGCAAACACGCTAAGGCCAAAAGCCCCTAAACTATCTTCAAACGGAATCGTTGAAAAATCAAGATTATGGGATCGTTTAAGCTTTAATTCCCGTTGGAACTGGAGAGATGCAAAAAGAAATAATTTCAGAGCAGTCATGGCAATTGTTGGGGTTATGGGCTGCGTCGCACTGTTGATTGCGGCATTCGGTATGAACGACAGCATGGGCGAATTGAAATCATGGGAATATGATGACATCAGTCATTACGAGTCAAAACTGCTTCTTTCAAATGAAGCCAATCCAATGGAAGTGTACTATATCCTAAATGAGACAAACGGAAGCTTCATCATGCAGCAGTCAATTGAGATGAAGGCAAACGACATGGAAGACACGGTAAGCCTGCTGGTTTCAAACAACACGGATTTGATATCCTATACCGATAGCGACAGAAATCCGATTGAAATCAACGAAAGTGATGTTTCAATTTCCAAAAAGCTTGCCGAGACCTTTAATCTGAGCATAGGAGATAAAATCAAATGGCATATCGTTGGAAGTGACGATTGGGTGAGCTCAAAAATTGGCCAGATTCATGCAGAGCCGATTTCACAGGGTCTGATAATGTCTCCGGACACCTTGGAAGACCAGGGGCTGAACTTTACGCCGACCAATATTTTGACAAAAGAGAAATTCGGCGAAAACTTCAATTCAATCAAATCGGTTTCAACCATAGAAAAAATGAAGAAAAGCTGGGATGAATTGACCGAAGCCGTGATGATGATGGTTTATGTAGTGACAATTGTGGCGGTTGCCCTGGCAATTTTAGTGTTATACAATTTGGGAATCCTATCATTTACGGAAATGGAAAGGGAAGTTGCAACATTGAAGGTTTTAGGATTTAAGACAAATCAGTTAAGGAAGCTGCTATTGACACAAAATATCATTTTCACAGCCATTGGATTTGTTTTGGGAATTCCGCTTGGATTTTACTTCATGACACTGATGCTTAATGCTGCAGGCGAATCCCTGTATTGTGCGCCATCTTTGACATGGGGAAATATACTGCTGACCGCTTTTATAACATTCACTATATCTATTGGGGTCAATCTATTGTTTTCAGACAAAATCAGAGACCTTAATATGGTTGAAGCGCTTAAGGATGTTGAATAACATGAAAGCTATTTGCGCTTTTTTCGGGCAGGAAGCTCGTCGTACATGGCTTCAAACAATTCCTTTAGAAACTCCCTGTTTTCCACATCTTCAACAAGCAGCATTTCCTTGGCTCCTTCGTATGGTAGTTCCATATCTGCATCAGGCATCATTTCCACAGCTGTTTTTACGGGTTTAATCAGAAATCTATCATCGTAAATGCCGCCGACAATCTTTCCGCGATAATAGATTATGTATTCGCCCATCATTGCCCTGTAGGATACGTCATCCA
>JAUNXN010000024.1:0-2341 GCA_030539795.1 Methanobrevibacter sp. | reverse complement strand
ATGTTTAATTAATAATTGTGTGGTGATGATATGAATCGTGATTTCATAGGATATTTGTTAGGTTTAATTATTTTCATAATTGGAATTCCATATGTGATGTATTTGGCATCAGGAAGCCCTAACCTGGCCGAAATAAGTTTAATGAGGCTGTTGATTCTGATTATATTGGCAATTATAGGTATAGGATTAAGTATATGGTCAATTGTTTATATGAAAAATGTCGGTGGCGGAAATCCCTTTGATGCATTTAACCATGAAGTTGCCCCTAGAACCAGTTCACTAATGACTGATGGACCTTATGGAATATGTAGAAATCCGATGCTGTTGGGCGTTTTCATATATCACATAGGAGTTTTAATAGCTCTTTTATCTGTAGGATCTCTATTGATTTTCATAATTGAAGTTTTAATAATGAATATTCAAGTTAAAAAAGAAGAGCAACGCTTAAAGATAGATTTTGGAAAAGATTATGAAGAATATGTTAAAAATTCAAATAGATTTTTTCCAAAATTAAAATGAATTCAGATAATAGCAAAATTTTTAAAAAACTAAAATGAGATAAATTATTGAAGGTTTAATTTAGTTGTTTAAAGCTATTCTACCAATAAAATGCTTATTAAAGGTGGTATCATGGAAGATGTTAATGAATGGAAAGGATTGAACGGACAGCTTGTAACATTTAAAGAGGAAGTTGGAGATGCTGAAAAAATTACATTTATCGGATCTCCAGGTGTCTGCACTCCATTTGCAGAGTTTTTGGCTTATTCCGTTAGGGATAAGGAAAATCATTTCATTCCCCTATTGGATATTGATGACTGTCATGAATTTGAGTCCAAACCTTATGCTATGGTGCTTAAGGATGAAGTTTCCGATCCTCACGACTCTGATGTTGTCGTTTTGTTGGGAGGATTGTCCATGCCGAAGTATGATGTTGACACAGAAGATGTAAAGGCATTGGTCAATGAAATCTTAAAAGAAGATGGTCAGCTTATGGGAGTCTGCTTCATGGACATGTTTACCAAGGCAGGCTGGCTTGAAAAGGTCGATTTTGACTGTGTCATTGATGGAACATTAATTGGTGTGGTCAAAAAGTAATCTTTAAAGGGGCTTTAAAATGAACAATAAAAGTATTATTGCTGTGGTAATTTTACTTTTAGCGGTTTTATCATTGGTTTTGGTTTATTCATTTGAGGAAACTGATGATTCGACTAAAACGCCAATTACGGTATATTCAGAAGGGCCAATTCCATTGACTGAAATAATCAAGGATATTAAAACAGCGGATTATTATGTAGGCTATGATGAAGAAACGCTTGCATGGATGGAATCTTTGGGAAACAAGCAGGTTTTTGTTTCTGATGATGCCTTTGTAGTTATGAACAGTTGGGATGCACGAAAGATTCCTTCACAATACGTGTGTGATGTATATATTGAAGAGTTCATCGAATGCAATGTCCTGGAAAACCATTCTCTAGGGGATGTCAAGTATCCTAAGGATGTTTTGCTTGTTGAAAATGTGGATTATCTTGGCCAGGAAATTCATGACCTTCAAGGCAGTTAACTTTACTTTTATTTTTTTTCAAAACAACATATCATAATATCATTATATGAAAACTTTTAAATACATAAACATATCATAATATCATTATATAATATATGTGATGACTATGGAAAATAATAATCTTGAAAACAATAATGGGGATATGTGTGAAATATTCGACTCTCATGAAGAGGTTGTCAGTCGTGTAAGGGAACGCATACCTGATGAAAACGAATTTGCCGAATTATCTGAATTCTTTAAAATATTCGGAAATCCGACAAGATTAAAAATTATTTCCCTGCTTAGTATTGAAGATTTATGTGTTTGCGATATTTGTGAAGCGCTCGATTTAAATCAGACTACTGTTTCAAATCAATTAAGAATATTGCGTGCAAATAACATTGTCAAATACAAAAAAGAAGGAAAAATGGCAAGATATTCCCTTACAGACCTTCACATTGAAATGATATACAAAGTAGGTTTGGAACATATATTAGAATAATTTTTAATTGGTGATACTATGGCGGAAAATAGATGTTATGATGCGGATTGTACCGATGAAAACTGCCGCAATCCGGAACATTACAATTACATCTGTTTTGACCCTGAATGTAAGGATGTTTGCTGTGAAGATCCTAAACATTATGACAAACAGTTATTAAGAGATTATCAAAAAAATGCTGATTTAAGCATATATGATCACAGAGAAGAAATTGATTATGATGAAGATGTAGATATTAATCTTTGTGCTTGTCCTGATTGTGCTGACGATGACCATGACCATGATCACGACCACCATCA
>JAUNXN010000108.1 GCA_030539795.1 Methanobrevibacter sp. | reverse complement strand
AAGTTTTCATACTTGAAGTTCAATCCTCTTAAGGACTCCTGCAGGGCCGCACGGTCGATTTCACCGAGCTCTGATTGGGTAGGCCTTAATTTCCTTTGGATCAATTCATCAAAATCATCGTCAACAAGCTCTGTTTTACATGGACAGAACAATTTATGCTCACTGTTTAATTGTTGGTGAATCTCAAGTCCCATTTTTAATCCTAATTTTTCGTAATCCATAATAACCACCTAATTCAAGAAATCCTTAATTGAAGATTTTTCCTTAAATTCACCTGCAATATTTGTTTGCATAATCTCTTTGACTTCATTGTAATCGTCGCTTTGACCTAATGCCCAGCACAATTTCACGTATGCAGTTTCAGGGGTCATGTCCCTTCCGGAAATCACTCCTGAATCAATGATGTTACGTCCGGTTGAGTAAACGTTCATGTTCACTCTTCCATAGAGGCACTGTGATGTCATGATGACAGGAATGCTTTCGTCCTGCGCTCTTGTAAATGAGTCAATAAGGTCATTTGGAACGTGTCCAAGACCGGTTCCTTCAATGACAAGGCCTTTATAGCCTTTATCGATGTGATATTCAATGTAATCTGAAGATATTCCAGGGAAGCTTTTGATAAATCCGACCTTGTCTTCAATAGCTGCATTCAATTCAAGTTCGTTTTCCCCTCTTTTAATGTAATTGTACTCAGGATTGATGTTCACTTTTTTATTTTCTATTTTAGCTATTGGCTGAGCGTTTATGCTTCTGAAAGTATCCCTTCTTGAAGTATGCATCTTTCTTACTTTTGTACCCTTGTGCAGGTAGGTGTACTGGTCGTTTAAGCTTCCATGCATGCAGACGCAGACTTCTGCGATGTCTGATTTTGCAGCAATCACGGAATCAATCAGGTTGATGTTTGCATCGCTTGAAGGTCTGTCTGAACTTCTCTGAGCGCCGGTCAAAATAATAGGAACAGGTGTTTTTAACATAAAGCTCAATGCAGCTGCGGTATAATGCATTGTATCTGTACCGTGAGCTATTACAACTCCGTCACTGCCTTCGGAAATTTCATTAGCTATTTCCTCTGCTGCCTTAACCCAGTATTCGGGCTTCATGTCTTCACTCAATATGTTGTACAATGCCTTGACGTTGTAGTTTGCATAATCCAACAGTTCAGGATTTGCTTTCACTAAATCGGATGCAGTAAACTTAGGATGCACAGCACCGGTTCTGTAATCGATAACTGAAGATACTGTACCTCCGGTTGAAACGATTGAAATGTTCTGCTTTGCATTGTCATGAGGAATTTCAGTCTCGTCATAGCCTATTTTTGGCTTGTCCCCTTTTTCGATTAGCTCGCAGGTAGTATTTTCAATGGCAACACCGATATTGTAACCGCTGGATAGTTTTATAACCAGATATCCGTCATCGGCATCCTCCGGACGGTCAAGCAGGATACCGGTATAGGAGATGTCCTCCTTATGCACTTTGATGGTATCTCCAATGCCCAATCCGTAATTGTCTATATAATTTTGAGAAATTTCTTTGTATGTCATCAGATCACGCTATGAATTGTTTTTTAGCCATTCCGCTCCCGCTTCAAGAACGTCAATGTTTACGCCGATCACTTTAGGTTTGGATGCAAACATTTCGCGAATGGCATTCTCGTAAGATTCGCGTTTTAAAACATCAGTTAATTCAGTCAATGCACCTAAGAGTGCTGTGTTTGCAGTTCTGGCATTTCCATGCTCTTCTGCAATGTCAACACATGGCATTGAAATGACCTTGACGTCTTTATCAGTTTCAAATTCGCCAATTTTTGAATCGTAAAGTATAACTCCGCCATCTTTAACGTCCTGTGAGAACTGTTCCAATGATGGCTTGTTTAAAGCAATAAGAATGTCAATGTCATCCACTACGGGGGTTCCGATTGTTTCGTTGGATATTACAACGGAACAGTTTGACTTTCCTCCCCTCTGTTCAGGTCCGTAGCTTGGATACCATGAAACGTGCTTTCCTTCAGCACATGCTGCCTGTGCAATGGTGAGCCCTGCGCTCAATACTCCCTGGCCTCCGAATCCTGAAACCTTGATGCTTACAGGGTCGATGTCCTCATCGACATAGCCTGAATCTTCGCTTCTGTTGACATTGAATATCTTATCCAATGATTCGGTTGAAAAGTCACTTTTTGGCCTTTGGACAGGTTCTTTGGTGTACATGTTGTTTCTGAAGTTTTTGACAGGGAATTCCTTTTCCATTTGCTCTTCAATGAATTTTTGAGCACTTACGACGTCCTGTTTTAGGTTGGTAGGGCAAGGTGACAATACTTCAACGAATGAATATCCTTTTCCTTCCTTCTGAATGGTCAATGCCTGTTTGATTGCGAATTTGGCAAGCCTGATTTTCAATGGGTTTGCAAGGGATACCCTTTCAATGAATACAGGTGCCTTCAATGTATTAATCAGTTCGCACATGTGGGTAGGGTGTCCTGCATAGTCAGGGTCTCTTCCGGTCTGACATGTTACGGTCTTTTCACCAATCAATGTGGTCGGTGCCATCTGTCCGCCGGTCATTCCGTATACTGTATTGTTTACGAAAAATACTGCCATCTTTTCTCCACGGTTTGCAGCCTGAAGGGTTTCGTTCAAACCGATTGAAGCCAAATCTCCGTCTCCCTGATAGCTCATGACGATTGCATTGTCTTCTGCTCTTGAAATACCTGTAGCAACTGCAGGGGCTCTTCCGTGAGCTGTCTGGAAGTTTCCGCAGTTGAAGTAGAAGTATGCGTATACTGAACATCCAACAGGAGAAATCATTACGCATCTTTCCTGGATTCCAAGCTCATCCATACATTCTGCAATAAGTTTATGTAAAATTCCGTGTCCACAACCGGCACAGTAGTGAGTAGATTGAATGTTTGTTCCTTTTCTAGGATACTCTTCTAAAAGGGATTGTGGATTTCTACGTACCTGCAATTCATAATCTTTATTTTCTTTATCACTCATTTTTCCACATCCTCTAGTCAATTATGTTCGGACTTGCCTTTTCCTCACTTCTTCTGGATAGGTCTATGTCTTCGTCTTCGTATCCTGCTATTTCATAGATTTTAGCAAGAATCTGTTTTAGCTCAATCAGGTTTCCACCCATTCTGTTGACAAGATGGGTATCATCCTTTCTCAAGGCAGCGAATTGCACGTCAGCCAACAGCTGGCCGTTGCTCATTTCAACGGATATGAAGCTCACTCCCTTATCTGACAGCTCCTTGATTCTGTCAACTGGGAATGGTGATAAGGTAATTGGCCTTAAAAGTCCGACCTTTATGCCTTTTTCACGTGCTTTGTCCACTGCTGATCTTGCTATTCTTGAGCTGATACCGAATGATACCAAAACGATGTCGGAATCTTCAACCTGATATTCTTCATAAATGACCTCTTCAGCTTCGATTTTTGCATACTTTTCCTGAAGCTTGAAGTTGAAGTCCTCCAAATCGTTGAAATCGTTAAATATTGAAGTGATTAGATTGTCCATGGTTTCCTTATTTCCCTTAACGGCCCAATCCTTGTCATTTTTTGGCTCGATTGCTTCTTTAGGGAAAACCAGCGGTTCTGCCATTTGGCCTAAGGTACCGTCTGCAAGAACAACTACTGGGTTTCTCCATTTGTCTGCAAGTTCAAATGCCTTCATGGTTAAATCACACATTTCCTGAACGCTGTTTGGAGCCAAAACTATGTTTTTATAGTTTCCATGGCCTCCTCCCTTGACGATTTGATTGTAGTCTCCCTGTTCAGGTCCGATGTTACCGAGTCCAGGTCCTGCTCTCATGATATCCACAATAACGGCAGGCAATTCCGCACCTGCAAGGAAAGTAAATCCTTCCTGCATTAAGCTGATACCAGGTCCGGATGAGGAGGTCATAACCCTGTGGCCGGTACCTGATGCACCGTAAACCATATTGATTGATGCTTCTTCACTTTCGGCTTGAACAAAGTTTCTTCCAACCATCGGGAAGTATTTTGATGCTTCGTGCAAAATTTCACTTGCAGGAGTGATTGGGTATCCAAAGAAACAGTCACAGCCGGCATACATTGCGCCGATGATGACTGCAGTATTTCCCTTTACCATTTGATTGCTCATTTATTCTCCCCCTTGATTAGTCGCTTTTGCCTTAATCATTCTTGCAACTGAATCGTCAACGATCTTTTTATATTGATGTACTTCCAATGCCAATGGCTCAGGACAGGTAAAGTAACAGTCTTTACAGCCTGTACAGCCATTTCCGCTATAATATGCAAATTGATATCCTGCGT
The DNA here is from genome assembly GCA_030539795.1 of Methanobrevibacter sp. Classification (GTDB taxonomy): domain Archaea; phylum Methanobacteriota; class Methanobacteria; order Methanobacteriales; family Methanobacteriaceae; genus Methanocatella. The sequence continues at coordinate 313 of JAUNXN010000108.1, read as the reverse complement.
TGTTCATGTCTTCTGAAAGTAATATTGCATTTTGAGGACATCCGACTATACATCTCATACATCCTTTACAAATTTCCTTATTTATAACGGGATAAGATATCTCTTCTGTCATTATATCATCTAAATTAGTTTTTATTATCTTTTTCTCTGATTTCAACTCTTCTTATTTTACCACTGATGGTTTCTGGAAGTTCATCGACATATTCAACCATTCTTGGGTATTTATAAGGAGCTGTAACTCTTTTAACATGATTTTGTATGTCTTTAGTTAAAGAATCTGATGGTTCGAAGTCCGGCTGCAATACGATGCTTG